>JAHZBS010000107.1 GCA_019423265.1 Clostridiales bacterium | reverse complement strand
GAAGCCATATGGTTTTCAAGCTTTTTATCCTGGTCCTGGCCTTGGTGGACACTGCATTCCCCTTGATCCATATTATCTTTCCTGGAAAGCGAGGGAGTACGGATTTCACACATCTATGATTGAAAGTTCCATGATGATCAATGATAGAATGCCGGAATATTGTGTTGACCGTGCGGCCCGAATCTTAAACCAGGATCGCAAGGCTTTAAATGGAGCCAAGGTGTTGGTGTTAGGGGTGGCCTATAAGCAGGATATTGATGATTATCGGGAGAGTCCGGCGCTAAAAGTGATCGAATGCTTTGAAAAGGTTGGGACTGACATTGAGTATTACGATCCTTTTATTCCATCCTATAAATATAAAGGGACTACAAGGAAGGGGTTAGAAAGACTCGATGCCGAAATTTTGCAGTCCTTTGATCTGACAGTGATTACCACGGCACATACAGCTATTGATTACGAGGCGGTTGCCCGAAATTCTCGCTGGGTTTTCGATACTAAAAATGCCATGAAAGCTATTGTAGATCGCAAAAATATTATCTTGCTGTAAAGGATGCTGAGACAATGAAGTATGCTTTGATTGGATGTGGACGGATATCGTACAATCACATAGCTGCGGCTATGGCGAATGATTTGGAGATCACAGCAGTGTGCGACATCGTACCATCGCGTATGGAAAACAAGGTGGAAACATTCCATCTGCCGAAGGAAGTCAAGCAATATACAGATTACCATGAAATGTTGGAGGAGGAACCGCCTACCCTTGTTGCCATTGCTACTGAAAGCGGAAATCATGCCAGGATAGCGTTGGACTGTATTAACCATGGGTGTAATGTGATTATCGAGAAGCCAATTGCACTGTCATTACAGGACGCAGACCAGATTCTTCAATTGGCAAAAGAGAAAAATGTCAAGGTGTGCGCATGTCATCAGAATCGCTTCAATAAATCCATCCATAAAATCCGAGAAGCTGTGGAACAGGGGCGCTTCGGCCGAATGTTTTATGGAACAGCCCATATTCGATGGAATCGAGGACCACAGTATTACTCCCAGGCACCTTGGAGAGGAACGTGGGAGCAAGACGGAGGCGCTCTAATGAATCAGTGTATCCATAACATTGATCTGCTTCGGTGGATGATGGGAGATACTGTGACGGAAGTATTTGCGTATACGGATCGCTTGAACCATCCATATATAGAGGCGGAAGATCTAGGCATTGCGTTAGTGCGTTTTGAGAATGGAAGTTACGGTATTATTGAGGGGACTACCGATATATATCCCCAAAATTTAGAGGAGACCCTATATCTTTTTGGCGAGAAGGGGACAGTCAAGGCAGGCGGGAAGTCGGTCAATCGAATCGATGAGTGGAGATTTGCCGATGGGCAGGACAGTGCAGATCAGATCAAAGAGGCGTTTAAGGAAGATCCACCCAATGTTTATGGCTTTGGACACACCCCTTTATATCAGGATATGATCGATGCGATTTTGCAGGACCGCGCACCGTATGTTGATGGCTGTGCGGGCAAGCGAGCTTTGGAGTTAGTTCTGGCCATTTATAAATCCGCGCATGAGAAAAGGCCGGTTTCACTTCCCCTCGCGGCGGCAAGCACAGAAGATTGGATGGGACGATTTCCGAAATGATTACGTATTTTGTACACGAAAGCAGCTATATTGATGGACAGGTGGAAATAGGAGATAGAACAAAGATTTGGCATTTTTGTCATATTCAATCGGGTGCTGTTATTGGAACAGACTGCAGTTTGGGACAAAATGTCAATATATCCAATCATGTCAAGATCGGTAATCATGTGAAGATTCAGAATAATGTATCGGTCTATGAAGGCGTGGAGCTGGAGGACTATGTTTTTTGTGGACCATCTATGGTTTTTACCAATGACTTAACTCCTAGAAGCCAATATCCTAAAGGAAGTGCAGGTTATAAGAGGACCCTTGTCAAAAGAGGGGCCAGTATAGGGGCGAATGCCACAATTGTCTGTGGTATTACCATCGGGGAGTATGCCATGATTGCAGCGGGAGCGGTTGTCACAAGAGATGTAAAACCATTTGCGCTGATGGCGAATATTCCGGCAAGGCAGATGGGCTGGGTCTGCATATGTGGCGCGAAATTGCAGGATGATTTGGTATGTCCACATTGTCATAGAGCATATAAAATGGTTGGCTCAAATCTTTTCCAAATTGAGGAATAGGTGGAGGAATACATGGAATTTCGAGATTTACGGCAGCAGTATCAGGTGTTGGAAAAGCAAATGAATTCTGCTATGATTCAAGCTGCATCCGGTGGGCACTATATCATGGGCAAGCAAGTTCTTGAGCTGGAAGAGGTTTTGGCTGACTATGTAGGAGTCAAGCATTGTATTTCGTGCGGCAATGGGACCGACGCTTTACTTCTGGCGCTTATGGCTTGGGGTGTAAAAAAGGGGGATGCGGTCTTCGTCCCAGATTTTACTTTTTTCGCATCGGCGGAGGTCGTGGCTGCGCTGGGCGCTACTCCTATTTTTGTTGATGTTGACGTGAATACGTATAATTTAGATCCAAACAAATTAGAAAAAGCAATTCTAGAAACGAAGGAAAAAACTTCTTTCACGCCAAAGGCTGTGGTGGCGGTGGATCTATTCGGTCAGCCGGCTGATTATGATAGGATTCGAGAAATCGCAACTCAGTATGGATTACTTCTGTTGGAGGATGGCGCTCAGGGCTTTGGAGGACGTATTGGCGACCGGAAGGCGTGTAGCTTTGGCGATATCGCAACGACTTCCTTTTTTCCAGCCAAACCGCTGGGCTGTTATGGAGATGGAGGAGCAATTTTTACCGATCATGATGAATGGGCTCAGATCCTTCGATCTCTGCGAGTTCATGGAAAAGGAGCAGATAAATACGATAATATTCGAATCGGTATGAATTCCAGACTTGATACGATTCAAGCAGCAATTTTGTTAGTCAAATTTGAGGCGTTCAACCAATATGAACTCCGCGAAGTTAACCGTATCGCGGAGCAGTACTGTAAACTTTTGTCAGATGTGGTGACACAGCCTATAGTTCCGGAAGGATATGTGTCAAGTTGGGCTCAATACACAATTCAACTGAGGAATAAGAGCGAGCGCGATGCACTGCAAGCGTATCTTAAAGAGAAGAAAATACCCTCCATGGTATATTACCCAAAGCCCATGCATTGTCAGACTGCATTTCAACATATGCAAGGCAGCATGGAGTACCCCGTTGCGGACACATTGTGTAGTACGGTGCTATCTTTGCCAATGCATCCATACATGAGCGAAGAAGAGATTATCAGCGTTTCAACCGCAATACAAGATTTTATAACTAGATGATGGGAATGCCCAGAAAGAGGGATTGAGATGACAGCTACGGCTGATAAGAGAATCAAAAGTATCACGATATTTAAATGTGCATATGTTTGTCTACTTATCTTATCCTTTCTCAACTTTAGCAGTCAGAATGTTTCCTTACTTGCATCTATTCTTGCCATAGCGGGAGGCGCTCTGATATTTTGGGGACTCGTGCGGAAACGGTTATTCACAATGCCAGGGATCGCATTCGTAACCATATTTTTGGGAGTCTATCTTGTTTCTTGTATGATTAATGTAAAATATGGTATAATAGGAAATATAAAGAGTTTTATCTGGCTGCTGCTGCAATTTTTCTTGCTCTATACAGTGGATGATACGGCCGAGGACTCCTACTATAAAAAAGAAGCATTTCTTCTTATGCGCCTTTATACCATCATAATTTTTATAACCTCTTTAATTGCATTGGTCATGGCGATCCTGCATATAGAACAGGTAACAGAGGGAGTGGGAGGTACGATTATTAGGGGGGTGTATGCTGGCCGTCTGTACGGGGAGTACACAGATCCCAATTATGGCGCTATGTTTGCGGTGATAGCGATTTTCTTCTCATCCTATCTCTGTCAGCATTCTTCCTATCTGCCGGCGCGATTTTTTTTCTCGGGGAATGTGTTGATTCAGTGCGCATACTGTTTTTTATCCGGTTCCAGGACCGCCATACTTGCATTGTTGATTTGTGTGTTTATAGGCCTTGCTCTATGGGTGTATAAACGATTTATTAGGGAAAATGCCCTTCGGCATAAATTTTGGAAAATTTTTATTTCCATTATAGTAACTGTTTTCGTTATAGGCATTCTGTTTTTATTATATCGTGCGTGTCGCGCCCATTTAACCAATGCGCCTGCGGTTGAAGTGGAAGAAGCGGCGGAGCACTATATAGGGCGTGATCTGTCCTCATCTGATTTCACAAGCGGCCGGTTTAAGATCTGGTTCAGCGGAATCCAAGTGTGGAAAACTGCGCCGTTCTTCGGAACGTCGCCCAGAAATTTATTGCCCTATGCGAAGGCTGTGCTTCCGGATACGTATATCGCAACCGAAAATTATGTCGCCATGCACAATGTATTTCTTGACCTTTTAGTGGAAACCGGTGTGCTGGGCCTGCTCAGTGTGCTGGGCTTTATTGGATACATGGCGGTATGGATATTCAAGCGCTGGGGCAGAACGGCGTATGAAGACTTTCCCTACAGTTTGTGCTTGGCGTTAACCGTAATCGCAATCGGCATATCGGCATGTTTTCTGACGGAAATACTATTTATCAATTCGGTTGGCGCGTTCTTTTTCTGGTCGTGTCTAGGATATTTGGTTCACTTTATCAACCGGAGGGAAAAGCAACCGCTATAGAGGGAGGTGGCGTATGGAGAACGTTCGCATACTAGCTGGTTTTTTAACCGCCAGTTATGGAGGGGTCGAGCGGTATATGGTGGAAAATTTCAGGCGCTTGAATCGAACTGAATTTTCAATGGATTTTCTGACCAGCGCTTCCCGCGTTCCCTTTGAAGAGGAATTGAGGCAGGCGGGGGCGACGGTTTTTCATATTCCATCGTTTAAACACCCGGTCCGCTGCTACCGGGAGATCCGGAAGATTTTGCAGCGCCGTACCTACGATTGCCTCCATTTGAACATTTCCACCGCTTTGTTGGCGGCGGCGGCCATTGCAGGGAGAAAAGAGAGGGTGCCTGTGCTGGTTCACTCTCACAGCAGTGGATTTCACGACAGCAATAGAAGGCGGGAGATAGTGTACACATTTCTCCATACCATGTGCAAGCCTCTACTAAAGCGAAATGCGGACTCTTTTGGAGCCTGCTCCATGGAAGCGGCGGCCTGGATGTTTCCTAGAAAGGTTGTCAAGTCCGGAAACGTGCAAATCTTAAAGAATGCCATCGATATCGAAACATTCGAATACGATGAATCGGTTCGCAGAAAAGTGCGGGAACAATTGAATATTGCGGCGGATACCATTGTTTTAGGGCATGTTGGAAACTTTATGCCAGTGAAAAATCATAGTTTTCTGCTGGAGATCTTCCAAGCATTTCTTGCCATAAATTCTGATGCCCGACTGCTTCTGATTGGCACGGGAGAGTTAGAGGATGAGATTAAGGCTCGCGCCCAGGAAGCCCAACTCACAGACAAGATTCTCTTTTTAGGATATCAGGCCAAAACACAGGATTTTTATCAGGCGATGGATGCGTTGGTTTTGCCCTCATTCTTTGAGGGATTTCCACTGGTAACCGTCGAAGCGCAGGCCGCGGGGCTGCCCTGTTATCTCAGCGACACCATAACAAAAGCCGCCGCGCTGACGGAGCTTGTACACTTCATCAGCATACACAGCGCCCCGACGGCATGGGCGGCAGAAATCAACCGGACGATACACGCTGCGAGATATTCCAGAAAAGAGGAGATTGCGGATAAGGGCTATTCCTTGGAACAGGAGGTCCGGTCTCTAGAGCGAATGTATCGCCAAATTACAAAGGAAAAGGAGAAGTCCCATGTATGATTACCTTATTGTAGGAGCGGGCCTCTATGGGGCGGTATTTGCCTATGAGGCGACAAAGCGTGGAAAGCGCTGCCTCGTCATCGACAAACGGCCCCATATTGGCGGCAATATCTACACGGAAGAGATAGAGGGCATTCAGGTTCACCGGTATGGCGCCCATATTTTTCATACAAACCAGGAGGAGATCTGGAGGTATGTCAACCAGTTTGCAACCTTTAACCGGTATACCAACTCGCCCATCGCCAATTACAGAGGGGAGATTTACAACTTACCCTTTAACATGAACACCTTTCACCAGCTCTGGGGCGTTATCACGCCGGAACAGGCGCAGAAGGTCATTGCCGGGCAGAGGGAGGTCGCCGGGATCAAGGAGCCTGCCAATCTGGAGGAGCAAGCCATCTCTCTAGTGGGTACGGACATCTATGAGAAGCTGGTCAAAGGCTATACAGAAAAACAGTGGGGGCGAAGCGCCAGGGAGTTGCCATCCTTTATCATCAAGCGGCTGCCGGTACGGTTTACCTACGACAATAATTATTTTAATGACCGGTATCAAGGCATTCCCATTGGAGGGTATACGCAGATTGTGGAAAAAATGTTGCAAGGCTGCGAGGTCCTGCTCAATACGAATTTTTTTGACCGCCAGGAGGAATTCAGGCAGTGTGCGTCAAACACCGTATTCACGGGCATGATTGATGAGTATTACCGGTTTCAATGCGGCGTGCTAGAATATCGGAGTCTCCGGTTTGAACAGGAGACACTGGATATGGAGAATTATCAGGGCAATGCGGTGGTCAATTATACCGATGCCGAAACGCCGTATACTCGGATTATTGAGCATAAGCATTTTGAATTCGGCGCGCAGCCGAAAACGGTGATCACAAGGGAGTACTCCAAAGAGTGGAAGGCGGGAGATGAGCCGTATTATCCTGTCAACAATGATCGCAATACCCAAATCTACCAGCGCTACAGGGCGTTGGCAGACCGCGAGAAGAATGTGCGGTTCGGGGGGAGATTGGGCACATACCGGTATTTTGATATGCATCAGATTATCGGCAGCGCATTAGACGCGGTGAAACAAGAGTTCGGCGAGTGAGGAGATGGTTATATGCCGATGGTAAGTGTTATCATGCCCGTTTACAAAGTGGAGAAGTTTGTTGGGCGTTGCATTGAAAGCCTTTTGAATCAGACATTGACGGATTTTGAATTTTTTGCTGTGGACGATGGGTCGCCTGACCGAAGCGGGGAGATCTGTGACGCGTATGCGTTGAAAGATGCGCGGATCCGGGTGATCCACAAAGAGAATGGGGGAGCGCCCAGCGCGCGAAATACGGCGATGGAGCTGGCTACGGGAAAATATCTGTATTTTTTGGATTCGGACGATTGGGCGGAGCCAACGATGCTGGACGATATGGTGAAACTGGCGGAGGCCAACGCCTCCCAGCTGGTCGTCTCAGGATATTTCATTGATACCTACGACGGCGATACAAAGATCCATGTGCAGGACAAGAAGTGTGAGGATGCGGTATATGAGAACGCGGAGGCTTTTCGGCGGGCGGCATATAAGCTTTTTGACGAGAATCTGCTCTATACCCCCTGGAATAAGTTATACCTCCGCGAGTATGTCATGGATCACAAGATTCGCTTTCCCCAGACGTATTGGGATGACTTTCCCTTCAATCTGATGGTGATACGGGATATCCAGCGCGTTTCGGTCACGTCCAAACAATACTATCACTTTCTTCGGGCGAGACAGGAATCGGAGACGGCGCTGTACAGACCGGATTTATATGAAAAGAGGGAGGAGGAAAACCGCTGGCTCAAGGGCTTGTACCGCTATTGGCATGTTGCGGATCCGGCTAGCTGCGAGATGCTAGCCAGACGGTATATTGAGCGGTTGGTTGGCTGCATTGAGAATGTGATGAATCAGAGCTGCACTCTCTCAGGGGCAGAGAAAAGCGATTTGATACGGACAATGCTGAATAACCCGGAGGTATCCAAGGCGTTAAAGAAGGCAAAGCCGCGGTCAATGGCAATGAAAGGCGCGCTGCTTCCCATACGCTGGAAAAGCGTC
>JAHZBS010000106.1 GCA_019423265.1 Clostridiales bacterium | reverse complement strand
AAGAGATGGTGTCCGCCACATTGCCGAAGGCATAGCTTCCGCTGTAGCTGCTGCCCACGGTGACGTTTTCGTCGCCCTTGCGGCCGAGATCATAGATAAACAGATATAGGGTCTTTCCATCCCGGAGGATGAAGTTTTTCCCAAGGCCGCTGGCGGGGTAGGGGCGTCCGTTGTAGATCGCTTCCCCGTAGAGGTTCATCCAGTCCCCGATGGTGTACAGCAGAGCTCGGGTCATGGGAGTGATGGCGCCCTGTCCGCCGGGACCGATATTGAGAAGATAGTTGGCGCCTACTTTGCGGCAGTCGCAGAGGGTTTCAATTAAATATTTGGGACTTTTATAATTAAAGTCGCAGGCGGCGTGGCCCCAGTGATCGTTCATGGTATGACACATTTCTGCGGCAATATACTTTTTCATGCCTTCGCGGTTCATAGGGGTGGGATGGCCCTGCTCAAAGGTGACAGAGTCGATTTCAGGATTGCCGGTTTCGCCCCGGGCAGAAAGACCGGTGTTGTTTACGATGATCGCTTCCGGCTGATGTTTGCGGATGGTGGCGTACAGCGCGTCTTCCTTCCAGTCCGCGCCGGGCTTGCTCCAATTGCCGTCGAACCATAGGCCGCCGATCTTCCCGTAGTTGGTACACAGGATTTCCACGCTCTGGCGAAGATACTCCAGATAGGCGTCGAAGTTGTTCTCAAAGTCGGGGTTGTACCAGTCTAATGTGGTGTGGTAGAAGAAGGGGACGATGCCGTGCTTATTGCAGGCGTCCACGTATTCGCGGATCAGGTCGCGGCCGGCGGGACTGTGGACGGCATCGTAATCGTTGAGCCCGCAGGTATCATAGAGAGAAAAGCCTTCGTGATGGCGAGTTGTCAGGGTGATATACTTGCAGCCCGCTCGCTTTGCCGTCAGGACCAGATCCTCTGCGTTGAAATCTTCTGCGGTGAAGCTATCCTTTAACTTTTTATACTCATTGGCATCCAGCTTTCCAATATGGTAGATCCATTCTCCGCGGCCGAGCTGAGAATATAAGCCCCAGTGTACGAACATGCCAAAGCCTAGTTGTTCAAAGTCCGCGATGTACTTTGGTGCGACAGGAATACTCATTAGACGATACCTCCGTGTTGTTTTGCGGCGCAGGCCGCATTCATATAGTCAGAGTCATTATACCCTTGTCCCATGAAAATGTAAATAGATTTTTGTAGCCCCAATTTATAGAAAATTAACTAAAATTGCCCGGGGCGAGGCAGTGTGAATAGACAGATTTCGGATAGTCATATTACCTTAGAGGAGGGAAAGGCGTGCAAAGTGTTCGAGTATATGAAATCCCGGACTGCAAGATGGTATCCTCCGGAATCGGAATGTTCGGTGAAGAAAAATTTACACGGTTTTCACAGTGGCTGTCTTCTCAGCCCGACCAAATCTTTCCAAGGGATTTTCTCTTCTATGACTAAGGCGAGAATGGGGTCAGCGGCTTTCACTGGCT
This sequence comes from Clostridiales bacterium, assembly GCA_019423265.1. The sequence continues at coordinate 6,543 of JAHZBS010000106.1, read as the reverse complement.
GTTTGTCTATGAAGACGGTATGGAAGTGCCCGGCGAGTTCGATATCATTGACTTCACCGGCGGACTCTATGCGGTTGCGACAGACATTGACCAACAGACGGATACCGAAGCGATGGGAAGAGCGGTGGATGAATTTTTAGATGCCAACGGGTTCGAGCGGGATCCAAGCTTTCCTTCCGGTGACATAAAAGGGGCTGTAGCACAATGAAATATTTGCTACAGCCCCTCCGCCTTTTTATCCCTATCGGGGAAAGCACACCATTTTGCTACAGCTCTGGGCTGTTATTCTACATCTTGGATGGCTTGAATGACAGCCCGTTTGACAATCCAATTTTTCAAGGGAATGCATAGAAGTGCGTTTAGGAGGAGCAGGACAAGGCAGAGGCCTATATAGTAGAGCCCCATCAGGCCAAAAACTCTGGGCAGATAGGAGACATAGAAAGAAAAGCGCCGGCTGCTGAGGCAGGAAAGGCCAAAGGCGAGAGCGCCCCCGACCAATACGCTGAGCCCGCAGTTTGACAGATTTTCGAATTGCAGCAGGGAGAGGATCATCGCCTTGTCCAGGCCGACGGCGCGAAATAGCGCGTACTCTTTTATATTTCCCTTTATCTTGATGATATTGGTTAAGAGCAGAGCCAGGAGGATGAGGATCAGAAACAGGGCGAGGATACAGTAGACAGGAATTTTGAGGTCATAGATGCTATCCTGATACATGGAATAGACGGTATTGCGGGTGAGCAGCGAGGTGCCGTAGGAGCGCGCCTTTGCCACAGACATAGCCTTTTCCGCACTCGCATAGACACTTTCGGATTGACAATCGGCAATGACAATATCGTACATGAGGGAGGGATCGGCATCCTTCATGGCGGCAAAGGAAAAGAGAATGGCGTTTGGAAAGATGTCACACAGCGTTTTATCCTCCAATTTTGCCGTAGCCGTCGTCTGGAAGCGATGGATATGGACATTGCCCTGTATCTTGCTCTGGTCTATGAGAGCGGCCGGCTCGACAACGGGGATAGAAATGGGAATGTGTGTCCCGACGTCAAAATCATCGCCCACGAGGATGACCTCCTCACCTCGCTCAAATTTGTCGAGATCCACTTGCCCAAGTTCGCCGTTGCCGGACGTTTGGGATTGGCGGGACAGAAGCCGCTCTGCCAGCTCCCGGTCGATCCCGATAATAGGGTAAAAGGCGATATCTTCCTGGGGTTGATAGCCTGCATTCCGCAGATATTGCAACATGAAATCATCTGACCGTCCATAGGACTCCCAGTATATGGTGTCCCGAACCTGTTCCGGAAAATCATCCAGCGATTCGTAGACGATGTTGGCATTGTGGGTATTCTGGTTGCCATAGAATTGCATTTGAATTGTAGAATCGGCCAATAGGGTATGCATCGTTTCCGGGGTGACTCCCATATGCAACGGCGTCGTGGTTCCCAGTGTAACAGCCACCCCCTTCGTCACGTAGAGCCGGTAATCCATTTTCTGGAACTGTTCCTTTAATTGGACGTGCATGATGATGGCATTGTACTCTGCGAGATAGATTCCAAAAACCAGAGTGAAGACGCAGCCCGCCTGCATAACCCGAACCAACATATTTTGCTTTCGGTGTTTGGCGGCGTTTGCCTTCAGCCAAAGAGGCCGAATCCCAGAAGTAGAATTGGATGGTTTGCGCAATCTCCGGCGCTTATGTTGGGCAGGGCTTAAGGGGAAAGGGCCTAGCAGAGCCCAGGTTTTAACGAAAAAGGATGCAAGGATGCAGAGAAGTCCTATGAGGGCGGACAGAATAAAGGGCATGGGGGTCCAAATGCACTGATAGGCCTGCCCTAAACGGCGTACAATGGCGATGAGCGCTGCGTATAACCCGCCGCCCGCTAGGCAGCCGAGCGCGATTGCCAGGAGACCGAGGCTCAGACCATGTAGGAGAAAGCACGATACACATTTTCTGCGCGAAAGACCGATGCAGCGGAGAGTTCGGATGTAGGCTTCCCGGTCTTGAAATAGGATCTCGACGATGTTCAGAATTCCGACGACCATCAAAAGCGTTGTCAGCGCAACAAGGGCGGCGGCGATCATGCGCGCCGTATGGATTTGAGATTGTTCGATGGCGTCCGGCAGAACGGAGGATTGATTTTCATCGAGATATCCGCCGTACAGGGTGGCGCGGTCAAATTGCCGCATGACCAGCGTGGTGCTCACACTGGTTTCAGGCTCCTTAGCCAGAATGACAGTAGGCAGTGCGACAAAGGCATCCGCAGGAAGGCGGAGGAGGATTTGGGAAACCTCATCTTGCCAGATGGTCATGTAGTCGCGGAGGATGCCTGTCAGGACAAAAGATGCTGTCTCTAGACCCTGGTCAGTCCGATAGGTTAAAGAGAGGGATTCTCCCGGAGCGATATCTGTCAGGCCCAGCATGGCCAGCGTCGTCTCCTCGACGGCTACCTCGTGATCTTGCGCCGGATAGCGGCCTGCTTTGAGGCGGATATGGCGCAGGAGACGGGTATTTTCGTCGAGATACCCGATATAGGGGGCTTGTTCCGGGACAACGCCGGGACATTGGATTTTGAAGGCCGCCTTTGCGATGCCGGCTCCGCCGGCGGTCAGCTCCTGTCGCGAAGATTCCACCAGCGCGTCGTCCACGGAATACAGTGTGGCTGTGTGGTATCCCGTCCGCGTCCGCCGCTGCTCTTCGCAGTTATGCGCAGAACTGGCGTAAAAGAGAAGAATTGCGCAGATTCCGCTGAGGAAAACGGCGAGGCACAGAATGGCTCCCAAAGTCTGTCTTGTGTGAGCTTTCATATATCGATAGGTAAGCAGCCATGCCATTTTCATGAAAGCTCCCTCCTGACGTGTCCATCATGGATTACGAGAATAGAGTCCATGGCATGGGCTATTTTTTCATCGTGGGTTACAACGATGAGGGTCATCTGGTTACGCGCTGCCAGATCCAGGAGTAAGTCCAGAACCTCGCGGCTATTTTTGGAGTCCAGGTTGCCGGTGGGTTCATCGCACAACAAAACCGGCGGCTTATGAATGACGGCTCTGGCAATGGCCGCCCGCTGCTGTTGCCCGCCGGATAGCTCTCCCGGCAGATGTCGGAGCCTGTCTTCCAAAGCCAGAGTTGCCAGTATGGATTGGAAATAGTCCGTATCGACCGGTTTTTTATCCATCATCAACGGCAGTAAAATATTTTCCTGTACGGATAGTTCGGGGACCAAATTGTAGTTTTGAAAGACAAAGCCTATGTTCTGTCTGCGGTAGAGAGAGAGCTCCATATCTTTTTTCCCGTAGAGGGAGCTGCCGTTGAAAAAAACGTCGCCTTCGGTGGGGGAATCCAAGGCGCCGAGCAGATGGAGCAGGGTCGATTTCCCGGACCCGCTCTCGCCGACGATGGCGAGGCGTTCGCCTTTGCGTATCGCAATGGAACAGGCGTCGAGGGCGGTGACGGCGGTATCGCCTGCGCCATATTGCTTGGTTAAATTTTGAGTTTCGAGTATGGTATTCATGCGGTAAGCCCTCCCGTATGTGAAATAAAAGCTTGGCGGCAAACATGGTTTACCGCCAAAGAATGTAGACTTAACTATAGTTTTTTGAAATTAATCTCGCGGACATTGCAAATATTCCTCCTTTTAGTATGTGTAAGACTTAATTTCCTCTTGCTATGTTTAGGGTAATAAAAATATTAGACGGCTCCCTTTTTGTAAATGAATTTTAATGTATAATCTATATAAGATAAGCTATATATTATACATTTTGTGATTAACAGAAAATAACAAAACGTTATTCAGAGTATATCATAGGAATATTGAGGAATCAATACTGAATATAAACAAAAATACGAATTTTCATTGTGCGATATATACAAAATCCGGAGGGATAAAATATAAATAATAGAAATCTATAGACGCAAAAGATCTAGGACTATCTTGAATATAGAAAATAGAAATATTACGTGCATACAATAATTGTTAAATTTGGAAATTTTTTAAAAAATTTAAGTAAATATAAAGCAAACAGAAAATTTTGTAAAAATAGATTGCACTGTTGTGTGATTTGTATTATAATGATGACAAATAAGATTTGTTTGAACTGCGTTACTCGTAAAAAAGCACCTGTATATTCACAAATAGATAGTGTCGTACATGCGAAATTCGAGATGTTGGCATATTTCCAGACACAGATAGTGAAATGTTATCAAGCGGAAGGAGAACGCGTGGAATGATTTTAAGGAATAAAGAGAAATATACAATAATAAAGATAATAAAATTGGTGTTTTGTTGCTCAAAATTATGTACTTCACTCATTATTATTTACTCGCTTATCAGTATATTGATTCCTAGTTTAAAAATGTTAAGTACGAGTTCATTTATTGATACCACTCTTTCGATCTTGCGCGGGGAGGGGATCATTCGCGACGTTATATTACCAATCATGTCACTATTCTTAATTACTATCTTTGAGTATGGGGCCAGTTCGTTGCTTGATTTTGCGATTGTAAAGCTAAGGTTAAACATTCGTGGGAAGCTACGTCCAGAACTTATTGAATTATGTAGCGATCTGGACTATTCGTGTATAGAAAATGAAAAGACGCTTGACTTGATTTCCCGTGTCAAAACGAACCCTGAAGAATGGGTATATAAAGTTTTCAACGATTTAATCTCGTTAACTGTTCTCGTAATGAAGGTTGGCTTAATTCTAGGAATTTTGGCATATAATGTTTGGTGGGCTGTACTAATTATTATAGCAATATTAATACCTTTTTCCAAGTTGTCGATAACAAGTGGTAGGGTCAATTACGAAGCGAATCGGCAAGTAACCAAGCAGCAACGCAAATATTTATATTTTGGAAAAGTCCTATCGAGCAGAGACTATGTTGAAGAGCGAGTTTTATTTCAGTATGGTAATCGTATTAACGAAATGTGGCTGGACAATTATGAGATTGCAAGAAAGTATCAGTTAAAAGTAGAAAAGAAATGGTTTATTAGGATGAAGAGCAGCGGCTTTATGACAGCTGGTTTCTGTATCATTATTCTATTTCTATTGCTTGCGCCAACCTTAAATGGCGTCATTTCAATCGGCCTGTATGTTTCATTTATAGGGATTATATTTGAGTTAATCGATTTATTATCCTGGGACCTGACAAATAAAATTGATGCGATGACTCAAAGTAAAGAGGCTGTGAAAGATTTAAATAGCTTTTTGGAACTGGAAAGGATTGAAGGAGCGAACATAAAGAGCATTACTCCGCTGAAATTTGAAAGTTTGGAATTTCGTAATGTAAAGTTCAAATATCCAAATGGCTCCTGTAATGTCTTACAGGATGTTACATTTACAATGAAAGCAGGAAAGCATTACGCTTTTGTTGGTGAAAATGGTTCTGGAAAAACAACTATAATTAAACTTATATTAGGTTTATACAGTGGGTATGAGGGAGAGATTTTACTTAACGGCAAATCCTTGAAAGACTACAAGCTAGCGGATATCAATGCTACATTCTCAAATGTTTTTCAGGATTTTGCCAAATATAGCATGTCAATTCGAGACAATATAGAGATTGGAGATATCAATGCTGTTGAGGCAATGACGGATGAAAAATTGAATCAAATTGTTGACGATATAAATTTAAAAGAACAGATTGAAAAATTAGATAAAGGATTAGATACACAGCTTGGAAAAATTAATGAAAACGGCCTTGATTTGTCTGGCGGACAATGGCAGAAGATTGCGATAGCCAGAACGATGGTTAGCTCATCACCGGTCCGGATTTTAGATGAGCCAACCTCCGCGTTGGACCCAATTAGTGAAAGCGAAGTATATCAGAATTTTCAGAGAATTAGCAAGGAGTATACGACTATTTTTGTAACACATCGCCTTGCCTCGGTGAAGGAAGCGGATGAAATATTTGTACTCGAGGGAGGAACTATTATAGAACGGGGGAGTCACAAGGAATTGATAGATAAAGGAGAAAAGTACTGTAAAATGTATGAAACTCAGAAAGGCTGGTATGTATGACGATAGATAAGAAAAGTAATTTTTTACATATTTTGAAAATTATTTTTTCTGTCATTATTAAGGCGTGTCCCGGATATTTTATATTTTACGCTCTAAGCGATATGCTGCAAGGTTTATCATATGGATTTAATTCCTTTTTGATGCAGAAATTTTATGACTCCATCAACACGATACTTGATAACGGAGGTTTAGCAACGATGAGCTACCTGCTGGCGGGGGCGGTATCGTTAGTGATTATATCATCGCAATTGTTGGATGGAATAGCAAATTTTATGTATAGTAATATGACAAAAAAACTATCAGGACATATGAACTATATTGTCAATCAAAAATTGATTCGCCTAAAAGCAATTTTATATGAAGATCCAAACAAATTAGATCTTATAAATAAAGCGTTTGAGTCTTCTACAAAATGTGTCGGGTTAGTTTTTACTTTTATCAGTATGCTGGCATTTCATATTCCATATTTACTATTCATGCTATTCTATTTAGCCTCGATTCAACCATGGCTTTGTGTTATTCTTTTAC
>JAHZBS010000105.1 GCA_019423265.1 Clostridiales bacterium | reverse complement strand
ATCGATAGTATGAGTGTACCGGTTTCGCGCTGGAATGTCAAGAACAATCGCCTTCCTTTTCCAGCGTTACATTTCCTAATTTCGCATAGACTAATGTCGAAATACGGTTTTAGGGGGTGTGTAACATTTGCGTATAGTCGGTCGGCCCAGCAGGCTGCAAAATAGTCTGCGGTTTTTAATTTTATGGTTGATCACAGGAATGCTATACTACACAGTGGAGGGAATCTGGAGAATCGGAAATGGCGGTTGGGCCAACATTGTGATGCTTCCCATCGGAGGACTTTGCGGTGTTTTAGTAGGAAGTCTTCACAAAATTCCGCGTTTTTATTCCATGCGGGTTATAACACAGGCTTTTCTTGGAACCTGCATCGTCCTGACAATTGAACTTTTGACTGGGATCGTGCTCAACCGGTGGCTTGGCCTACAGATATGGGATTATACCGGGCAGCCGGGCAATATCATGGGGCAGATTTGTCTACCCTATGGCGTATTGTGGTTTGCCATCATGCCCTTCACCATCTGGCTTGAAGACCGGTTGCGGTGGAGTCTGTGGAGAGAGGGAACGCCCTATTCCCTGGGGGATATCTATAAAAAACTTTGGACTGGCAGCCGCCTGTAAGCTTGTCTATTCCATATGGATGTGGTACAATCAGATGGAATTCAAGACCAATGGTCAAATGGAGGAGTACAATATGATAAACCAGTCAGTTGGTCTGGCAGACGCTCTTTGGACTGTCAAAGCAGGCGGCTATGAGGCCAAGATTTTGCCGGAGATCGGGGGTAACTTGATCTCACTAAAAAAGGGTGATGTACAATTGCTGCACCAATACGACACCCTGGAGAGCATCGCCCAGAAACCCACGAGTTACGGACTGCCTGTCCTGTTTCCACCGAATCGCATTGAGGACGGTGTCTTTACTTTTGATGGGCGGCGGTATGAGTTTCCCCGCAATGAGGTAGCGCGGAACAACTCGCTCCACGGCTTTCTCCAGGATCGCCCTTGGAGCCTGGCGGCGGTGAAGGACAGCGACGGGGAGGCACAGGTCTGCCTCACCTTTGAGGCCAGAGAAGACTCCGATTTTTATCCATATTATCCCCATGTATTTACGGCCAAAATCCTGTACACCCTCAATCACGACGGGCTGACCCAGGAGTTTGCGCTGCGCAACGATGGGACCGGCAAAATGCCCTTTGGTTTGGGTTGGCATAGCGCTTTCCGCGCAGCGCTGGATACCACCATCCAGGTTTCGGTGGGCAGCAAAATTGTCATGAGTGAGCGGATGCTGCCAACGGGGGAAATGCTAGCGCTGTCAGAGGAAGAACAAAAAATGAGGACAGAGGGTCTATCGCCATTTTACGCGGATCTGGACGATCATTTTACATCGAAGCCATTGGAGGGCAATTTCCATGGGGCGGTTATCACGACGCCGAGTTTGGGGATCAAGACATGGTATGAGGTGGACTCCGCGTATAAACATTGGATGATCTGGAATTGTGAGAGAGAAGGAAGTTTCATCTGTATTGAACCGCAAAATTGGAGAGTCAACGCGCCCAATCTTCCCATCTCCGAGGGCGAATCCGGCATGGCCTCCCTATTGCCAGGGGAAAATTTTGTGGCGAAAGCGAAAATTTGGGCAGAGTGTCTGTGATTTTTCACGACAAAAGATTACATTTGTGTTACAATTTGTAACACAAATTCCGGTATTTTTATATTGGAGTAGGCGAAGAAATCCTTTTATTATGCGGGATTTCTTCGCCTTTTATTTTATGACAGCTTGTTGTGGATATTGGCAAATATAGAAAAACCCCCCTTTACATTTTTCGATATTTTTGGTAAAATGATTGAGTTGTTACAAAAGTATTAAAAATGTTTCGCCGCTCAGGAGGCTTTATCTATGTTCGAGAAGTGGAAACAACAAGGGATGAGATTCGTCCGCGGAATGCTGAAACAGTATCGCGTTATTACGTTGGTTTTGGTCGCGGCAGCGGTGGGCGCCGCGGGCTATTATGTGGCGACAAGCGGGCAGTTCGCTCCGTTTCAAGAAAAAGTTTGCAAAAGTTTTGATTTAAATATGAGCGCTTATGAGGTCTTTGTGGACGGGCAGAGCGTCGGCATCGTGGAGGAAGCGGACTCGGCCGGCCAAGTCTGGGTCCAAGTTGTCTCCGAAATCAATTCCGGGGAGATTCATTACCAGATTCCCAACACCCTTTCGGTTGAGGAAGTGAAGGCCAAGCCTTCCTCATTTCTAGAGCCGGCCAAGCTGGAAACCCCTATACGTCAGGTTGTGAAATCCAAACTGAAAGATCTATCCGTGAGCGCCTATGTTCTGACAATCGAAGGCAAGGAGCCCATGACGTTCTCAACGAAGGAAGAGGCCTACACTCTCTTGGAAATGTTAGGACAGGCCTATGTCCCAGAGGGATCGTCCATCGTCTGCAACGGCATCTCCGAGGGGTCGGCTGAGTTTCTGCTCATCGATAAGGAGTCCGATAAGAGATTGTCCGCGCTGAGCGCCGGTTCCATGGAGGACGGGGAAGAGGCTGAGTCCGGGGAGGACGAGGAACAGGATGTCGCACAGCTCGTCAGCGTATCCCTGGGGCAGACGGTCCAGTTGCAGGAGGCCTATGTGGACCAGAGCGCTATGACCTCCATTGAGGAAGCGTATGCGGCGTGTATGGAATTAAAAGAGGAGGAACAAGTCTATACGGTCCAGTCCGGCGATTGTATCGATACCATCGCGTACAATCATGACATGTCCATTCAAGAACTGCTGGCGTTGAATCCCGAGTACGGCAGCGCAGAGGATGTGATCCACGCAGGCGATGAGTTCGTCATCTCTCAGTCGGTTCCCAGCGTCGATGTCCGGACGGTGGAGAGGATCTCCTATACGAGAGAGGAAGCGCAGCCCGTCACCTATGTGGAGGATAACAGCCAATATGAGGACTATTACGAGGTGTTGGAGGAAGGCACCCCGGCAGTCATCCAGGTTGAGGCCGACGTGTACAAGCGCAACGGCGTCGAAGAGTCCCGGGAGGAGATCAGCACCGCCGTGGTCTCCGAAGCGGTCCCGAAAGTGGTTAAGATCGGAACGGTGCCCCGCCCGCAATTTATTTGGCCTACCAGCGGCTACGTCTCATCAGAATACGGAAGGCGCTGGGGCAGACAGCACAGGGGGATCGATATAGCTAATTCAAGGGGAACGGCCATCTACGCCGCCTGCTCCGGAACCGTTACGTTTGCAGGTTGGAAGAATAGCTATGGCTATGTCATTGTGATCAACCATGGAAACGGGTATGAGACATGGTACGCCCACAATAGCTCATTGGCAGTTTCCGCCGGCGATTCCGTGAAGCAGGGGCAGTATATCGCAGCCATGGGCAGCACGGGAAATAGCACAGGCCCTCACTGTCACTTTGAAATCCACGAGAATGGGACCATCGTCAATCCCAGGAAATATCTCAGTTAAAACACAGCGATTGCAGAATCAAAAGCCCTTTTTTCTAAATAAATGAAAAAGGGGCTTTTCGAATATTCTTTTTTTTGTTACAATAGAAGAGAGACTATAATGGGGATCTATGGAGAACGGAGGTAGGCTATGCACGAAAAAGTTTTAGTTGTGGACGATGAAAAGAGCATTGTAGATATAGTCAAGTTTAATCTGGAGAAGGAAGGGTATCAGGTGCTGACGGCAGGGGATGGCAGAGAGGGGCTGGAGCAGTTCGAGCAGAACAATCCGGATTTGATCCTGCTCGACGTGATGATGCCAATCATCGGCGGTTTTGAGATGTGCCGAAAGGTGCGGGAGAAAAGCAATGTTCCCATCATCATGCTCACGGCGCGGGCGGAAGAGGTGGATAAAGTTTTAGGTCTCGAGCTGGGCGCCGACGATTATGTGACCAAGCCTTTCAGCATCCGCGAGCTGATGGCCCGCGTCCGGGCCAACCTGAGGCGCACAGCTACTATGACGGCGGCATCTGGGCAGCAGGGACAGGATCTCAGCGCCGGCGATTTGAAGATTGATATGGACCGCTACGAGGTAACCAAGCGGGGCGAGGTCATCGAGTTGACTCTGCGCGAACTCGAATTGTTGAAATTCCTCATGGCGCAGAAGGGGCAGGTGTTTTCAAGGGAATATCTGCTGGAGAAGGTGTGGGGATACGAGTACTATGGGGATGTCCGGACAGTTGATGTAACGGTTCGAAGGCTTCGGGAGAAGATTGAGGATGTGTCGGGAACGCCAGAGTATATTTTGACAAAACGGGGAATTGGATATTATTTCAATGAAAAGGTGTGAGCGGAGCGATGTTCACCCTTTTTTGAGAATCCAGCGCCTCCAAAAACCACGATGAAGAAGTGGGGGAAACTGTGGGAAGCATAAAATGGAAGCTCGTGCTTCTGTATGTGATTTTAGTCGTATTCGTCATCATCATCAGCGGTGTATATATTGTGGTCAACATTCAACAGAGCGCGTACAATGACACATATAAGGAGCTTGAATACACGTCGAATAGGATAACGGAAACGTTGATGATGGCGGGAACGGATGAAAACAAGACCGTCACGGACATGTTCAAAGATGTCATCTCGGCTCTTATGTTGGAATCCATCAATATGGAGAGCAAGTATATTTATCTGCTAGACGAAAATGGAAATGCCATCTATTATCGGGATGAGCCATTATCGGCGGCTGACCGGTCTTCCAGGACTATCATGGACGCCATGGAGGGGAAGACATCCACGAAGCTGTATGTCCACCAGATCAGTGTGCCGTCGGGGGATGGAAGTCCCAACACGGTAACAGTTGGGGACTATGCCGCGGCTTTTCACGTCTCCGAGTCCGGAGGCAAGGACAGACTCTACATTTTGTTTCTCCGCCAGTCTATGGCGGAAGTCCAGGAGACGATGAAGAATACCACCATGATCATCATCGCGTCCTCCATCGTCGGAATTCTAATATCCGGCGTTCTGGCATATTTTCTGTCGAGCAGCATCTCTAGGCCAATTCAGCGGCTGACGCGCAAGACGCAGGAGATGGCCAAGGGAAATCTGGACGTCACAACGAAAAAGATGCTTCCTCACGCGCTGGAGGCGGAAGATGAGCTGGACGAGCTGGAAAATAATTTTAACTATATGGCGCAGGAATTGAGCAAGATGCTGCGCGAGGTCAACAGTGAAAAGAATAAGCTGTCCACGGTGTTCACCCATATGGCGGACGGACTTGTGGTGTATGATCTGAATGGCAATGTAATTCACTTCAATCCGGCTGCGAGGCGGCTCATGGGGCGCCGGATTATGAAGAGCTCGTTCTCCCAGATCTTTTCGCCCCTGAGCCTGGAAGCTCTCTTGCAGCGGGGCAATGACACATACTCTCAGATGATCCAGTTCCAAGATTCCTATATCAATGCGGTGTTCGCCGCATATATGGATGAGGAGCGCCAGTCTGCGGGGCTGATTGTGGTGTTGCAGGACATGACAGAGCAGAAACAGTTGGAAGAGATGCAGAAAGAATTTGTGGCCAACGTATCCCATGAGCTCCGCACGCCGATTACGACCATCAAGAGTTATGTCGAGACACTGTTGGACGGGGAGGCGCAGGACCCGGAGATCCTCTCAAGCTTTCTGGGGGTCATCAATAATGAGTCGGACCGGATGGCGGGGCTGATAACGGAACTGCTTGAGCTGTCGAGAATCGATTCCCGGCAGGTGAAGCTGAAGATAGAATCTGTCAACCTGGCGCAGCTTGTGGAAGACAGCGTGCTGCGGCACCAGATCCATGCGGAGAAAAAATCCCAGACGCTGATCTATGAGACTCCGGACGTGGAGTGCTGGATTCAGGGAGATCCCAGCCGGATGGAGCAAGTCTTTCGCAATCTGATTATCAATGCGGTCAAATATAGCCCTGCGGAGGCAGCGATCCGGGTGGGGATCCGGGTGGATGAAAGCAAACGGCAGGCGAGGGTGTATGTGCGGGACAACGGGATCGGCATTGAGCCCAAAGAGCGGGATCGCATATTTGAACGGTTCTACCGGGTGGATAAAGCCAGGTCCCGATCCATGGGCGGCACAGGCTTGGGGCTTTCCATCGCAAAGGAGATCATGGAGCTGCACGGCGGTTCGATTCAGGTGGATAGCATCTATGGCAAGGGCAGCACGTTCTGGCTAACCTTTCCCTTCGAAGTCCCGAGAGACGATATGGAAGAAAAGTAAAAGTTACGTCATGAAATTGTAACGTTTGTTGGATATAATACTTTATACCAAATCCCTACGGCAAAGATGGAATCGGCGGAATATCTTGGGAGGTACATGGAATGGAGCGTGGAGCAGGGGGCCGGGCATATCGGACAGGCTTTATGGCCATGGCGGTGCTCATAGGCGTCATATTTTTACTCAATTGTTCCAGGGCTGACACAGCGGCGCCGGAGCAGCAGATCCAGATGAAGCTCAGCGCAATCTATGGCGAGAGGTATCTGGATGTCCAGTGGAGGACGGAGTCTCTGGAATCCATTGCGCTGGAGCGCGAATTTGTACAGCCGCTTGAGTATACCTTCACGGAGCAGATCACCTTAGTTGGCGAAGCGGAGACAGGCACAAGCATAGCGGTGTGCGTGTATACAGTCGATGATCAGAACGCGGCAGAGATCTGGTATCACGCAGAATATGCCGTGGGAGCATCTGGCATTTTTCAGGAGAATGTTCCGCTGCCAAGGACGGGGCGCCAGTATCTGATGATCCTTGCTAGCCGGGATGGACAGGCGGAGGGAATCCATTACGAATTTTACCGGAACAGTGAAGAAGTCTGCAAACAGCTTCTAGACTACACGCTGAATATCTATGCGCGATTCAAATCGTAACCGCGACTTGCACTAGGGAGGCGGATATCCGTATGAAGAGGCTCCATTTCCAGAAGCAAAAGGTAAAGCGAGGCGGGTATATCGCCATTGTCGTATTCCTGATTCTGCTGAGCATCGCGCAAGTCTACCGGCTGTGGCAGACTTCTTTTTCAGAGGGACGCCTGAGCAGGCCAGCTGCCCAAGATCCGCCCAGGGATACATCAGCAAATCTTTTGGAGCCCGTCTCCATCTATATCTCCATGGGGGCGTCGGATGAAGGGCGGTATGGCAATGTCAGCCGAAATGTGCAATACTTTTCCCAGCTCTTTTCCAGCTCCTATTCTCTTCTGCAACTTCTGCTTACCCAGGATGACAGAGCGCTGGATGAGGTAAAAGAAGAGGACTTGCCCTGGGATAAAGCGGTCTGTGTTTATCGCTATGCCTTTTCCATGGATTCCCAATTGGTCGAGGCGCAGCTATCCACGGATCTGGGAAAGTCTTTTTCCTTTCAGGAAATATGGATTATGCCTGCGGTTACGATGGATGAGGAGCCACACTGTTATTTTCTCGATTGGGAATCGGAAACATACTATCGAATTTCTGGGAACGTTCACAGGAGGCAGGGAACCGCGCAAGCCTTTCTGGAACAATTTACGGGGATCAGTGAGTTGATTTCAAAAGATTACATTTCTTCCAAAAGAACTCTTCCAAACCGCTTTGCAGACAATGTATTTTTGAAGGATAAAGAGAGCAAGATAGTCTTGTACGACGTATCGCTGTCAGAGCCTTTTCTGACCCAAGACAAAGTGTTGGATGAAAATGCGGCGCAACAGTACGCTATGCATTTTTTTCAGCATCCCGACATGGTGCGCCAGACGGCAGATGAGAATGAGATATTGTATGCGGATGAGAAGATCACACTGAAGATCCAGAGCAGCGGTCTAGTCCAATATGTGGAGACGCTGACAGACAGTGATCGCACTTCCGTTTCGCTCAAAGATGCGTATCAGCTGGCCTGCGGCTTTTTAGAAGAGGATATCGAGGCCGATGCCAATCGCGTTTTTGAAACGTATCTCTGTGGCTACAAGCAGGGGGACAATCCCAACAGCTATTCATTTTACTTTAATTATCGATTTAATGACATCCCCTTTGTGATGGACTCCCAAAGATTGCAGGATTGGAATATGCAGGCTCCGGTTGAAA
>JAHZBS010000104.1 GCA_019423265.1 Clostridiales bacterium | reverse complement strand
AGGGCTGGGCGGATGAGTATGAATCAGCAGCGCTGGAACGCCGGAGAGTCATACTAAGTCAATTGTTCAGCCGCATTGAGATCGGAAGAGGATATGAAGTCAAGGTGGAGATCGCCATGAGCTACAAACAATTTTTGAATCTCTCAGAGAATACGCAGACTGGCAACAGAACAGTAGCATAGAAAGACAACATTAAGTGGTAAACGATACACAGGCAGGCAAAAGCGCATGGTAGCATGCGCTTTTGCGTGTCCTGTGCGCATAGTGATTTGGAATTGAGGAAATGTGACATTCTGGTTGCCAAAAAAATATGGCTGTCGTATAATTGCCTTATTAAATACTACTTTCTAACTTTGGTATGCTGTAAAGAGTATCTGATACGAAGATGCGCTTGATCTTCCAGAAAGTTTGGCCAGAGCATGTACAGCTATAGTAGATACTGCTTTTGAAAGAGTCTTGATGTGACAGGAAAAGCAAGTTAAAATATAATTATTATGGGAAATTGAGGTAATATGATGGAAAATCATTTGACGCCATACCAATCAGTTATAATAGAAATTAAAAGCATTATTTCTTCTGGTCAAGAAGCAGCCTATAGTGCTTCCAGTAAAGCAATGCTGCTTACTTATTGGAATATTGGCAAACGAATTGTAGAGCAGGAATTGGGGAGCAACGAACGTGCAGAGTACGGCAAAGGTTTAATTTCTGTATTGGCAGATGATTTGACAAAAGAATTCGGCAAAAATTATTCCAAAAGAAATTTGCATTATTATATCAAGTTTTATCAGTGTTTTCCTGATGAGCAGATTGTGAACGCATGCGTTCACAATCTTAATTGGACGCATATTCGAAGTCTTCTTCGTGTCCAGGATGAAAATGCACGATATTGGTATATGAAAGAGGCAGTTGATGAGAACTGGAGTTCAAGAACCTTGGATCGCAATATCAGTACGCAATATTATCATAGACTTCTTCAAACCCCGGAAAAGGGTGCTGTAATTGAAGAAATGAAGCGGAAAACCGCAGAATTTCAAAAAAATCAATTCGAACTAATCAAAAGCCCAGTGATTGCAGAATTCCTCGGATTCAAAAATGAGGACACTTATTTAGAGGGAGATTTAGAATCTGCTATTCTTTCACATATTAGAGATTTTTTGATGGAGTTAGGCAGAGGATTTGCGTTCGTGGCTCGTCAGCAACATATTGTAACGGAAACTTCGGATTACTATTTGGATCTTGTTTTTTATAATATCGAACTTAAATGTTATGTACTTATTGATTTAAAGATGGGGAAGATCACACATCAGGACGTAGGTCAAATTGATATGTATGTGCGCATGTATGATGATTTAAAGCGAGGCCAAGGAGATAATCCCACCATTGGGATTTTGCTGTGTTCAGAAACTGATGAGGATATTGCCAGATATTCGGTACTTCATGATAATGATCGATTGTTTATGTCAAAATATCTTACTTATTTGCCTACGAAGGAGCAGCTGAAAGCAGAGATTGAGCGGCAGAAAGAAATTTTTTCTTTGCAGCATCCAGCTTTACAGGGGAATGGGGAGTAAAGAAATAGATATTGAATTAAGGAGTTATAGAGATAAATAGGAGAAATAAAAATTGTAGAATTAAACAGGGAGAAATTATATTTTGAAAGAAGATAGAATACCAATATGTCCTCAGAAAACAAAATCGGATTGAGTTTAAGATAGCGGTAAAAGCGCTGATGAATATTCGAGAGAGCTTATTGAAAAATCCTGCATGGGCAGATTTTCATAATACAATAATTTAACAAATTGAATTGATTTAGCAGCTGATATGTTTCTCTTAGCCTGTTACTGTTGTTAGAGCAGCTGACTCTTAATCAGCGGGTCCCGGGTTCGAGTCCCTGTTGGTGCACCAAAAACCGTCTCTTCGGAGGCGGTTTTTTAAAAGCCGCGCCAAAACGGCTTATCTGCTCAGAAGATTCCAGAAAGGACACAAGCCGCCTGGAAACCCAAAAACACCGTGAGCTGCAACTCACGGTGTTTTTGGGTATTACTACTTTTTTTGACTGCGCTTTTTTGAAATCATCAGAATTTTTCCGGAAATAATATTCGCCAAAATTCCACTCAGAATATCGAGTAAAAAGGACACACAGCCACCTCCCTCCGGCTCCAGCTTGAAAAGGCAGCGTGTCCAGAATATCATTTTGGAGAAAAGATTGTCAATATACAACGCCATAGGAATCCAAGCATCAGTGATAAACCGTGTTGTTTTTTTGTTGACAGAAATTTGGTTCTATTGCTTTTCAGAATATCAGAGTAGTTTGGAGACAGCAAAGAAACAGGCCATTTTTATATTTCTGAAAGAGAATTTAGTCCTTGGCAATTGGTAGAAGGTGAACAGTACCTGGCAAATCAAAAATTAAAACTATGGTACGATGAAGTCGAATATTTGACAGGTGAGCAATTATATGAAAAAATTTTGGTCGACTTACAGGAATTTGCAGAAAGAATCATTGAGTGCATTGTTTTGGCATCGAGTAACTATCCGAAGCGGTTTCGCCGCAATTCGGAGGAAAACACATAACATGGTAAAATATGATACCCGTAGTTTACTGCAGAGTAGCAGTAAACTACAGAGGTGTTTTAAAGAGATGTTGTTGAAAAATTTCTGTGGCATATAAAGCGGAGCATCTCGATATTCAGCCTTAAAGATGTGCGGAAGCTTCCCGATACTCCTGCGGAGACAGGCCGGTGTATTTTTTAAATACGCGAGAGAAATGAGCGGCGGAGTCGAGGCCAATCAGATATCCAATTTCTGAAATTTTCTTTTCCGGCTGCTGCAAAAGCTGTTTTGCACGTTCTAGCCGGCGAACCAGTATGTATTCCGACAGCTTTTCTCCGGTGGCTTGCTTATAGGCGCGGGAGAGATATACCGGATTCAGATACACTTTTTCCGCCAGCGCATTGACCGACAGATCTTCACTTAGGTGGACGGCAATGTACTGGTGCAGCGTGTACACCATCTGATGAAAGCGCGCCGCATGCCGATCTTCAATGCCCTCAAAAAGCCAATCGCCCATTTTGGAAAACAAGGAGGGAAGAGAGCTATCCCACTGTTCATACGGCATGGTGAAAGCGGCATAGCCGTGGAATCTGTCAAAGAAATCCTTCTGTCGCCCCGCGGCAGCCACCCGTTCCAGAAAGAATAGACACAGCCGGTGGTACAGCTCAATTTTTTGAACGGGGTTGCCGCAGGCCAAAAGCCCCTGCAGCAGCGTTTGTAGCAGCTGATCGAACGAGTCTTTCTGGCGGTATTCGAAGGCGCTTTCCAGACTGGAAAGCAACGCGTCGGCGCTTCCGTCCCAAACGGGGTGGTCGGGCATGGCTTGGTCAAAAAAAGCGATTTCGCCCAGCAGCATTTCATCCTGTGCGCCCAACTGATAGGTCAGCACTGAACGGTAGCGCTCAAAAGCGGCCGGAAGCTCTTGCCAGGCATGGGGCTGCGA
Organism: Clostridiales bacterium; assembly: GCA_019423265.1. The sequence goes on along the minus strand of JAHZBS010000104.1, from coordinate 4,593 downwards.
ATCCGTGACTAGAGACACCGCTACACACAGCTGTTTTTGGCAGTACTCCTGCACCCGCTCCAGCATACCGGAAAGAAAGCTGTCCAGTCGGGCAACTACGGCCGGGTTCTGTTCCAGAGGCTGAATCAGCCACAGCCAGTAACGGTTTTGCCAGCATACATTTGCGCAGTTGAGCGTGGGAAGGGTGTAGGTCATGAATACGGCGTGAATCTGCTCCAAAAGCTGAGCGCTGTCTGCTACGTCGCTTTTTTGCGGCATGTGGTCTAGCCGTCCGCCCACCAGAAAAACCGGATGGCCGGCGCGCAGGGGAAGGCCTAGCTTCAACAGCTGCTGCTCCAGCTGGGCACCAGTGATTTCGCCCCGCAGCATCTTCCATAAAAAGTCTTGACAAAGCAGAGGTCGGGCGTTTTTCAGCTCCTCTTCCATGCGCCGGTTCCATACGGCGCTGGTGGTCTCCTGCTCCAGCAGGGCCAGGGTTTTATACACGGTTTCCAAAACCACCTCATCGCCTTGGCTTTTTAAAATATAGGAATCCGCACCCAGCTGCATGGCTTTTTGAACGTATTCAAAATCGCTGTATCCCGAAAGAAAGATTACATGGCAGAAGGGCCAGCGGCGGTGAATCTGCGTAAGCAGCTCCAGTCCGTTCATGCCGGGCATTTTGATGTCGCTGAGTACAATGTCGATTCGAAGACGGTCCAGCAATTTCAGCGCGTCCGGAGCGGAGTACACTTTGTGCACTTCCAGCGCAAACGTTTCGTCCTGGGCAAAAAGCTCATACAATCCATCCGCGATGATCGGTTCATCGTCAATCACCAAAATACGATACATATTATTCTTCCTTTACAATGTGAAGCTGTACCTGCAGACTGCCGGCGGGCGTGCGGGAGAGGCGAAGGCCGCTTTCGGGTCCGAAGTGGTAGCGCAGCCGTCGGTGAATGTTGATCAGGGCAGTGGTTTCCATCTGCGTGTCCGTGCTGTCCAGTTTCTGCTGCAATTCCGAAAGCTCCTCAGGTGAGAATTCGGTTCCATTGTCTTCAATGCAAACGTTCCACTCTCCCAGCCGGGCTTCAAACCGGATGAACAGTTTGGGTTCCAGCACGTTTTTCATACCGTGCTCAAAGGCGTTTTCCAAAATCGGCTGTAAGATCAACCGCGGTACCATAAGAAATCCGAACTCCGACGGCGTGGGACCAATTTCCACCGAGAGCCGGTTAGAAAACCGGATCTGCTGGATTTTCAGATAAGTCATTGCGTGCCGAATCTCCTGCTCCATGGTGACCGTGTCCGCTGCATTCCGGGTGATGTACTGGTAATATTCGCTCAGCAGCTGGGAGAACTCGGCAATGTCATCGTTGCTGTCTTTTTTGGCCATGCGGTAAATATTGTAAAACCCGTTGTACAGAAAATGTGGGTTGATTTGGGACTGAAGCTGCTTGAGTTCCGCCCGCTGGGTCAGAAGGCGCTGGTCGTATACCTGCTCGATCAACTTTTGCAGATGGTCCATCATTCCGTTGAAGGACTGGTAGAGATAGGCGAACTCATCGTTTCTCTTTTGATGGATGCGCACGTCGAAATTATTGCCTTTCATACATCTGAAGGCGTCCACCAGCGTCCGGATGGGTTTGTGCACCAGATGACGCACAGAGAATGCAAACAGGCACATGGCGAGCACGGAAACCACCCCGAACAGCACCAGGAGAAAGAGATAGGTATGGCGGAAGCCAAACAGATGTTCCGTGGAAGAAAAGGAGATCAGAACCAAATCGCTCTCCTCCAGGGCGACCACGGTTTTTTGAAAGTGCTTTCCCTCTACGGTTACTTCTTCTGTGGAGGGCAGCTGCTGCGAAACGGTCAAAAGTTCCGGGTTCAGAAAGGACGCATTGTCCGTTTTCTCCAGCACAAAGCAGCTGTCCGGGCTGGTCAGAACCAGGCCCGTTTCCTGGGTGTGATCCATCCCCTGCAGCAGCCGCTGAATCTGAGCGTTGGAGAGCGTCAGCCACATGACCAGAGGCGGAGTGCTCCCTTCCCGGGGTGTGAGAGGATACTGAATGCTCATTTGCAGCTCGCCGGATTTCGTCGGTGTCAGCCCAGAGCTGGGCGCGCACGGTAGGGCTTCCGGCTGACGGTTCCAGCTTTCGGCCAAGGGCTCCACGTTGCGGGTGTCGATGCTTTTTCCGACGGTGGGCAGGTGCAGGACCACGTTGCCGATGCACATGCTGCTGTTTTTCATCACCTGCAGCCGGTGCTGGGCGCGCAGCAGATATTGAGAGCGTTCAAAAGTATCCAGAATGGGGTAGGCGTTGGCCAAGTAAACTAGGTCGTCGTCGTTGATGCAGTTGTATTCCAAAAGGCGAATTCGGGAGATTTCGTCGTCAATGGTCTCTGCGTACAGATTGAGCAGAGCCATCTGCGAGCGGATAATCTGCTGGTGCATCTGAAGGTAGGTCCAATGGAAAATGACTGCCCCCAGCACGTAAACGGGAAGCAGAATCAGAAGGAAGGTGGCCAGCACTTTCACCTGAATGGAGTGAAATACCTGCGCCCGAATGTCTTTGCCGACCATGCGCTCGCCTCCTGCAAAAAGATATATATATAAATCGTAGCACAAAGGAATATGGCCTGCAAGCTACTTTCATTGACGATTCTCTACTTGTGGGCCGGCCGTAGGAATCCGGTTGAAAATCGTCAACAAAAGCATTGCTTTTCGTCATTTACGGCAGATAGGAGATGTGAGAAAATAAGACCAGAGGAAAGAACAGAAGGTGCACCTGTTCACCAAGGCGAATGAAAAAGGAGGAAGCTTACGATGAAAATTACGATGAAAAGAAGAGCTGCTGCATGGGTTGTTGTCCTTGCGATGCTGACCGGGCTGACGGCCTGCGGAGTTTCGGAATCCACCAGTGAACTTGCCGGTTCTGCTTCTCAGAGCGCGGCACAGACGGTTGACAAGGACCCTTTCGGAAAATATGAAGAGCCGATTACTCTGACGGCGGTTCGCTATTTGCAGGACGGCATTGAATTCAACGAGGGCGAAAGTCTGGAAAACAATGTCTGGTCGCGGGAATATGCCGAAACTTTGGGTATCAATCTGGAGTATGCCTGGACGACGCCCCAATCAGAATACGCACAAAAATTGAACGTTTCATCTGCCTCAGACGATTTGCCCGACTTGATGTGGGTGGACGCTGCGCAGCTCAAGCGCATGGTGGAAGACGACCAGCTGGCCGATTTGACCCAGGTTTATGCGGATTATGCGGCGCCATACACCAATGAGGTGCTGCATCAGGACGGCGGCAGCGCTATGGAATCTGCGACCATCGGCGGAAAACTGTACGGCCTGCCCCACATTCAGTCCGGTTACGGTTCCACCGATGTTTTGTGGATTCGTTCGGACTGGCTTGAGGCACTGAGGCTGGAAACGCCCGAAACCATGCGGGACGTGCTGGAAATCGCCCGCGCTTTTGCCACTCAGGACCCGGACGGCAACGGCAAAAACGACACCTATGGCTTGGGGGTCAACAAGGGTTTGATTGCGGAAAACAATCTGCCTTATGCGGTGCTGGACGGATTTTTCAACAGTTACCACGCATATCCCAGCATCTGGATCACGGATGAGGATGGAAAACTGGCCTACGGAGGCATTCAGCCTGAGATGAAAGACGCGCTGGCCGATCTGCAGAAACTGTATGCCGAGGGTGTCATTGACCCTGAATTCGGCGTGAAAGACGCGGTGAAAGTCAGTGAGAACGTGAACGCCGGAAAAGTGGGCATGTTCTATGGCTATTTCTGGAACTGCTCAAGCGGATGGCTGCAGGACGGCAAGATGAACGACCCCAGCATCGACTGGATTGCCGTGCCCATTCTGTCCATTGACGACGAGCCGGCAAAAGCCATGGTTCCCTTTGCAACCACCTATTACACCGTGGTCAGCAAGGACTGCGCCAACCCCGAGGCGGCAGTGAAAATGTACAATCTAGTGCTGGAAAAAATGTTCGGTGAAACCGCACAGCCCGAAGTGTACAATTCCACCCCCGAAAATCTGGCGGTCTTCAACTATGCGTACTCCTACGGCGAGCCGCCCATGAAAAACCTGGACGCTCAGCAGGCGGTTGTGGCCGCGCTGGAGAGCGGTGATGCCAGCGGACTGAGCGCGGAGCAGAAAAATTACTACGATAACTGTGTGGCCTATGAGGAGAGCGGCGACCTGGCCTTGTGGGGCAATTACATGATGTACGGCCCCGACGGCGGCTTGGGTGTGATCAACGAATACGTTTCCAGCGGCAATGTGGTCACGGACAACTACTTCGGCGCGCCTACGGACGGTATGGCGGAGAAGAATGCCACGCTGCAGAAGCTCCAGCTAGAGACCTTTACAAAAATCATTACCGGAAGCGCTGACGTCGACGAGTTCGACACCTATGTGGAAAACTGGAAGAGCCTTGGCGGCCAGCAGATCACCGATGAGGTGAACGAGTGGCTGGCACAGCGGTAAACAAAATCCGGCGCGGGGAGGCGGATCGTTTCCCCGCGCTTTTTTCAGGTGATGATATGAATGAGAAAAAGAAAAGCAGGGCCGTGCGTCTGCGCAGA
>JAHZBS010000103.1 GCA_019423265.1 Clostridiales bacterium | reverse complement strand
CTGATGCGGCCCAAGGGCATACACATCATTGAACGAGCGCTGAAAATCCTCATACCCTTCCAGCGGCAGCCCTGCGATCAGATCCAGATGCACATGAATATTACCCGCGTCTAAAATCCTGCGGATCGCCTTGAACGCCAGGGTTACACTCGTGTGCCGGTTTACGGCCGCCAGTGTCTCTTTCTTGGTTGACTGAATTCCGATTTCCAGCTGAAAGAGGCCGGGGCGCGCCTGTTGGAGCAAGTCCAACATGTCCTCGTCCAGGAGGTCCGCCGACGCTTCAAAATGGAAATTTGTTATCTGGTTATCCCTTTCAATCAAGAATTTCCAGATGCCCATGGCGAAGGCTTTGTCGCAATTAAACGTTCGGTCCACGAACTTTACTTGCCGAACGCCCGCCTCCAAAAAGATTGACAATTCATCCAGCACAGTGGGGAGGGGCTTAAAGCGGAGCGTCTTTTCCAGCGATGATAGACAGTATCCGCATCGGAAAGGGCAGCCGCGGGATGCCTCATAGTAGAAGATTTTTCCATCCCTCTGGGCCACCAGCTCCTCTTTCCCATAAGGGAAGGAGAGGGAGCTCAGCGCCAATGGCGCCCGCTCCGGCGTGTGGATCACGCTCTCTTCTATATAAAAGCTGAGCCCCTCCACGGACCTCAAGCTTTCCAGCGCCTGCTCGGACCATTGTCCCCTCACCCGGCATCCCGATGGAATGTCGAGCGCTTTTAAGACCTGGCACAGGGTTTCCTCCCCTTCCCCCCTCACGGCAATGACATAGGGCTGCAAGGTCTCCGGCAGAGATTCCAGCAATCCATCGGATACTTCCGGCCCTCCCAGTATGAAGATCGTCTCCGGCAGCAGGAGGTGTATATCCGGCAAAATCGAAAGACTCTGTTCAACATTCCATATATAGAGGGACATCCCCAAGATATCCGGCGATTTCAGACATAGCTCCCGCACGATCCCATCTCTTGGCTGATTGATTGTATACTCTTGTCTCTCCACCTCCCATCCCCGCTGGCGGACATAGGAGGACAGACAGTTCAGCGCCAGGGAGGTGTGCGTGTATTTCGCATTGAGGGTGGTTAGCAGCGTCTTCATCTGTGTTTCAATCCCTTCGATACCCTTGACCCACTGGATCGGTCATATTTTTTATTCTCCGTCATACAATAAAAGAAAAGCCTGCCGATGGAGGTCAAACATGGTTTCAAGAGCGAAAAAACTTCTCTCCTGGCTCATTTTACTGACATTTTGTATCATAGCCTACCAGGCATTCCCATGGACGCCAAGCCTTCCGGCCACAACAAAGCCCTCCTCTGATTCCCTGAGCATCCTCCCAGCAGATGGCACAAAAGACGTGCTGCTATATCCGATTTTGCAGATTTTGACAACATCTCCGGCCAAAGGCGCGACCCTGTCTTTGCAGGATGAGAACGGAGTGGCGGTCGATGGCGAAACAGAGTTGGACGAGGATGGCGTGTACTTTTACCCTTACAGCCTTCTCTCCCCCGGCACCTCCTACCGGCTGGAGGGAACGGTGCGCAGCGCCGATGACCATACATACACTGTAAGCAGTCATTTTTCGACTCTCTCTTCCCCCATGCCGAATCTCTGGGTTGAAGTCGTGCTGAGCGACGTTCAGGAAGTCCGCATCTGGACCAATGGAAATCTCAGCCGGGTCATGCCTTGCTCCGGCGGGATAGCGGAATCCCCCACCATCATGGGGACATTCACACTTCAGGAGAGAGGGGATGACTTCTACTCTCCCCGTTTTCAGGAGGGCGCCCGCTATTGGATCCGCATCCACAAGCAGTACCTGTTTCACAGTGTTCCCCGGGATGAAAATGGAAACATCATCAAGGCTGAGGAAGAGAAAATCGGCGCCCCTGCCAGTCACGGGTGTATCCGTCTGCTGGACAAAGATGCCGAATGGTTTTATAACACGATACCGGACGGGACGATGGTGATCATTCATCCCGCCGAGAGTATATTCGACCAGAGCCTTCTGCCCTAGTCAATCTCCAGATGGGCCTTCAACTCGGCTACCGTCTCCGCCAGGGCCGCTTCGTCCACGATGTAATAATAGATCCCGTCGATCTTCGTCCCCTGCCCTTTGAGCGTCGGAAGCTGGGTCACATTATTTACGCACTGGCTGTAGTTGGTCGCCAGACTCAGCAGCGTTTCAAAGTCCATATCGGTCAGGACGCTGTCGGCCACGGAATCGAGGATCTGCTTATAGTTGGCCACGCTGTTGAAGGACAAGGCCTTTTTGGCGATGGCGACAATGACCTGTCGCTGTCTCTCGCTGCGCCCAAAATCCCCGTTGGGATCGTCATAGCGCATTCTGCAATATGCCAACGCCTTGGCCCCATCCAGTTCCACAGTCCCCTTGGCAAATGAATAGCCATCAATGGTAAAATCCAATGTATTCTCCACGGTGATCCCTCCCACCGCGTCCACAATCTTCTGAAAGCCCGCAAAATTCACAACCGCGTAGGCGTCGATGGGAATCCCCAGGAACTTCTGCACGGAATTGATGCTCATCTCAGCGCCGCCAAAGGCGTAGGCATGGTTGATCTTATCCTGTGTCCCTCTCCCCACAATTTCCGTCCTGGTATCTCTGGGTATGCTCAACATCTTCACGGAGCCCTCCCCCGGATTGATGGTGCAAACGATAATCGTATCGCTCCGCCCTCGTGTCTCCGTCCTGCCAAAATCCCCCGTATCGGTGCCCAGCAACAAAACGGAAAAGGGCTTTTGCGCCTTGATCAGGTCATCATGGGTGACTTCTTCGTCGGAGTCTCCGCGGAGGTTGTCCGTTTTGACAGGGGCGTACATGGCCCCCATGGCAGTATTGACATCGATCATCGCCTTTAATATCATGCCGCCCACCCCTACTATGCAGAGCATGATAACGGAAAAGCAGGATATAATCAAGACCTTTTTCTTTTTTTTCTTGGACATCTTTTTGCTCATCATCATTCTCCTTACCTGAATCTGTATGAATATACGCCGCGGATCCGGAGTACAAATGCCTACCTCGTCCGCGGCGAAACCTTGCTCCTTGGTGTTTCGTCCAGTATAGCATACTCTTATGTAAAAATCAAATATTTATTCTCTTATCTGCCCTGAATCCGCTTTAACAGCGGCGCGGCCAGCCTCTTTTCCGCGCTCTCCTCCGATTGGAGAATCCACTCGTGTCCCAGCACTTGGAAGAGAAGTCCCGCTACCTCCCGAAGGCTGTTTCCATTCTGCCACAAGCTAAGCAACAGCAGAATTCCACTGTACGCCACCAGTTTGCCCCCGCTCCGGAGGCATTTCACCCTGGGAGAGTGCTTGACCGCAAGATTGGAATAGCCTAACATGGCGGTCATGGGCAACAATCCGTAGACTAGGCTCTCCCCTCCCGCCAGCAGCGGCCACCACCCCGGCATCCGCGCCGCCTTCATTCCACTTGCCGTCACAAGCAGCAAGCCCAGCGACACAGGCCAGTAGCGATTCATGCTCCACCCGTGGCGAAGTCCTAAGTCGGTCTCTGCCAAGACCGCCTGTTTTTGGCGGTCTCCGCCTACCAGAACCAAAATTGCCTCCATTAAATGTAACACGGCGATGACTGCCATCAGGCCTGCGGCATCCGCCTGCAAGTTCAGCCAGGGCTGTATGATCCGGGACACTGCGGTTATGAGTGCGGCGCTGTAGGAAAAGCAGAGAAATCGGGGATGAAATAGGGAGAGCAGCAGGGCGGCAGGAAATAGAAGGATCAGATAGATCCCTGGCTGGATCGACAGGCCCAGCAGGACCATGACGGTCACGGCTACAAGTCCGGCCCCCACTCCCTCTAGAACGGAATACAGTGTGATCCGGCGGGCAAACGCGGCGCTTGCGCCATTTTTTCTATATAGCTGCCAGCAGACTAAGACTGCAATCCAAAATATAGGATTCAAACAATTCTTAGCCGCCCCGTGGAGACAGAGGTAAAGGATCTGACTAAAATTCATCCCGGCTCCCCAGCTTATTCCAGCATGGTCTCAAGCGCCTCATAAGCTGTCAGAAATTGGATATCCTCCTGGTGGGACACCAGAGACTGATAGCTGACGCCGGCCGGCAGGTCGATCACAATGTCCGGCTCAATTCCCACGCCGTGGATGTAGTTGCCATTGGGGGTGTAGTATTTCGCCATGGTGACTTTCAGCGCTGTGTCATCCTGAAATGGCACTGTCCGCTGGACCAGCCCTTTGCCATAGGTCCTGGTGCCAACCAGCGTCCCAACGCCGTGGTCCTGGATCGCGCCGGCTAAAATCTCCGAGGCGCTGGCTGAATTTTCATTGACTAACACCGTCAGCGGAAGTCCCAGGGCATGTTCTGCGTCGGAAGTATACGTTATCTTCTCCCCGTTTTTGTCCACGGTATAGGTTATGATCCCCTCCGGCAGCAGAGCATCCGCGATTTTTTCAACAGCGTCTACCCGCCCCCCCAGGTTGTCCCGGAGATCCAGGATCAGACCCCGCAATCCTTGCCCTTGCAGGTCCTCCAAAGCTGCGTCGAATTGGTTGGGAGTGATCTCATCAAAGCTTGTGATGGCAATGTACCCGATGCCGTCCTCCAGCATCTCATGCTTAACCGTGGGCACTTCGATTTTCTTCCGCGTGATCTCAATCTCCACCTCTGAATCCGCCGCCGGGCGATAGAAGGTGATTGTCACCGACGTGTCGATGGGCCCTTTTAATTTGGCCGCCAGCTCATCTGTCGTGAGGCCGGTCACATCCTCCCCCTCCACTTTCATAAACTCATCGCCTGGCTGCACGCCGGCGGCCTCGCTCGGACCGCCCTCATAGACGCCTACTACGCGGACTCTCCCCGCTGCGTCATTTTTCACGATGGTGACGCCGAGTCCTCCATAGGTCCCCGTGGTGTTCACCTGAAATTTTTCATACTCTTCCTTTGTATAATACCGAGTGTAGGGATCGCCAACCGCTTCCGCCAGCCCTTCAAACGCTCCGTCCAGAAGCGCATCCGTGTCATAGTCCCCTAAGTACAGGCTATCCAGCGTCCGCACAATCGCGTCCACTTTCTTGACCAGCCGATGCGCTTGCTTCGCTGTCAAGCCATCGGATTTCATCGCCGTCAACAGATAACTGTGCGTATATGCGAATACCCCAAATACAACGGCCCCCATGAGCAAAAGCCCACAGAGGAATCCGGAAACAAAGGATTTTGTATCCTCTCGATTCTCTTTATTCCAAAACATGCCGCGCCTCCCATTTCCACCAAATCGCGAACACCCCGTGACCGGTACGTTCTCTTTCTTACAGGCTATTCAGCCATGGTAATCATTATGCCCTGTTCCATGAAAAAAACACCCGGCGGGTGTTTTTTCATGAGGCGGCTGCACCATCTGCGCCGGTTTCCTTGCTCTTACACGTAGTTCCAAGGGTTCGTATGGGAACCGTTGACGCGCACCTCAAAGTGGAGATGATTCCCCGTTGAATCCCCTGTGCTGCCAACCGCTGCTATGGTCTGTCCCTGCGAAACCGTGTCCCCGACGGACACATACAGCTGCGAGCAGTGGGCATACAGGGTTGACAGCCCATTTCCGTGGCTGACGACCACATAGTACCCGTAGCTTCTGTTGTACTGGGAGGTGATGACGGTTCCCGCCGCCGCCGCCTTGATGCTCGTCCCCTGAGGGGCCGGAATATCCAGCCCTGCGTGGAAGCGTTGGCTTCCATAGATGGGATGTTCCCGCTCTCCGTACCCGGATGAGATATGGGTATACCCGGGAAGGGGCCATGAGAGGGCGCTGTTGGATGTGGAGCCTCCCCCGCTGGGCTCCCCGCTGCTCGGCTCATCCTGGGGGGTGCTGGAATTATTGAGCTCGTCCTGCCGGCGCTGCTCTTCCTCTTCCTGGCGTCTCCGCTCCTCTTCCAGACGCCTTTGCTCCTCTTCCTCCTGGCGCCTTCGCTCCTCCTCTTGGCGCCGCAATTCTTCCTCCGCCGCTTTGATCTGCGCCTCGATCTCTGCCTCCTGCTTGTCCAACTCCGCTATGTACGCAGTGAGCTCGTCCTCATTTTTCTTTAGGGAGGCAAGCTCTACTGACTTCTGTTCCTTGGAGGCTTCCAGATTGGCTTTCTGCACTTCCTGCTCCTGCTTATCGGCCTCAAGCCCCGCCTTCGTCTCCTCGATCAGGGTTTCCTTCTCCTCAACGGCCTCCCTGAATTCCACCAGATTGTCCATGATACCGCGGTCGTATTCCACCAACTGTTTCGTGTACTCCATGCGGGTAAAGAAGTCGGACACACTCTCTGCGCGGAGCAAGACCTCCAGGTAGTTCACATCGCCGGTCTCGTACATCATCTGGATCCGCTGCTTCAGAGCGGCATAGTACCGCGACTCTTCCTTCTTTGCCTCCTCTAGTTCCTCCTGCGTCTTAACCAGGAGCGCTTCCTGGTCGGTGATCTCCTGCGCCAGCCGGTCGATTTCGGTGCTATAGCCGACGATCTGTTCATCAAGCTTCTGCACTGCCTCATTGACTGCGTTAATCTTTTGCTGCGTCTCGGTCAACCGATCCTGGGTTTCCCTCTGCTCATCCTCGATATCGCCCTGTTGTCCCTTCAGATCGTCAAGCTCATCGGCCAAAACCGGCGGCAGCGCTATGACCGCCACTAGGAGCGCCACAATGCCAAAGGTGGCAAAGGATCGTAGTCTTTTTTTCACGTTGCGTACCTCCACTTTCGTCTGCAATGTCGACTCGCCCGCGGCAGAGCCGCAGTTCATCTCATACCTTCAAATGTTTTCGGATGGAAATTGAGCTTCCGATGATTCCCACTAAGACCCCTAAGATCAAAAATAGGGGGATCAGCGTCTGCATAATGGCATTGACGCTGAGAAAATTAAACAGATAGCTGACAGAGGAGAACCGCTCATTGATAATCTCCACCACGTAGTAATACGCAAAATAAATCAGACATCCGGGCACCACGGCCCCGATCAGCCCGATAATGACCCCCTCAACGATAAAGGGTAGCTTGACAAAGGAGTCCCGCGCCCCGATATATTTCATAATATTGATCTCATAGCGGCGGATGTACACGGAGAGTTTAATCGTATTGACAATGAGCAACACCGCAATGAAAACCAGGATGGCGATCAGGGCCAATCCCACATAGGTAACCAATTTGCTGAAGGAAGATAGCATATCCGCCGCCTCATTGGAATACTTGACGCTCCGCACATCGGAGCTTGTCTCCAGATACTCGACAAAACTCGCCTGCGACTGTGCATCGTATAGATAGACTTCAATGTTTGCACAATTCGCCAGCGGGTTATCCTGGTCCAGCTCGCTGAGGATATCGGAATTTAGCCCCGTCTCCTTCTCCAGCGTCTGTTTAAAGCTCAGCCAGGCTTCGTCGGGCGATATGTACCGGGCACCCTTCACCTCATCCCTGGCATTCAGTTCCTCCGCCAGGCTTTTGCCCTGTTCCTCCGTCACGCCCTCCTGCAAAAAGACAACAATCCCCAGGGAATTTCCAAGATCGTTTGTAAATTGCTGAACATTGCGGACGATGCAGAATGTAAGCCCGAGAATGAACAGACAGGCGGCGATGGTTCCGATCGACGCCAGAGACATAAGGCCATTCCTGAGAATCCCCTTACATCCATCTTTTAGACATACTTTTATCGTCCTAATCCTCATCGTCGTACCCGCCTTTTTCAGAATCTCGGACAATCTCACCCTTCTCCAGATGGATCACCCGCTTCTGCATCGTATCGACGATGGCTCGATCATGGGTCGCGATGATAACCGTCGTTCCCCTCTTGTTGATTCGTTCAATCAGCTCAATAATCTCTTTTGAATTCTTAGGGTCCAGATTGCCGGTGGGCTCATCGGCCAGCAAAATCGGAGGATTGTTGACAATTGCCCTTGCAATCGCCGTCCTCTGCTGCTCGCCCCCTGAAATCTCGCCGGGCAAGTATTTCGATTTGTGCGCAAGTCCTACCATATTTAAAGCCAACGGTACACTGCGCCGAATCTTTCGACTGGACTCCTCGATAACTTCCAGCGCAAAGGCCACATTTTCATACACAGTCTTTTTCGTGAGAAGGCGATAATCCTGAAAGACGATCCCCA
>JAHZBS010000102.1:4317-8135 GCA_019423265.1 Clostridiales bacterium | reverse complement strand
TAATCTATCCATTTCGTATACAATTTTTCACAAATATTCGTATTTTTTATACTTTCCACAAATCGAAACCTAATTTTCAACTTGTTCTCCGGCACCTCGATCTCACAGGGAATCCTCCCGACAGGATATGCCCAGCCGCTCTCCCGGTCTCTCGATTCCTGATAACATTGGAGTATATCATAGCTCCTCTCCAGAGTCAATCCCCCGGGCAAATTAATCTTTGATCCCGACGGCTTGCCGGCCATCTCCAAAATGGCCTGTATATGGCAGAACCCCATGTCCCGCCCATGGCCCACATCCTCTAGGAATAACCGCGCCACACGGCTGGCAAGCGCCGGCGGAAGCTTTGCCATCTCCGGAAGATGTACTCCCTTCTCCCGTTTGAGGCGCTCATATTGGGCCTTCGCCATGGAGGATAAAAGCTCCTCATCCTGCTGCAACATGGCGGCTGTTTGGGACGCCGACTCACAGAAGTTGGGATTCCACCGCTCCTCGATCATGCAGACCAATTGATGCCGGATTCCATTTCGGGTAAACTCCACATCCTGATTGGTCTCATCCTCCACCCATTGCAGGCCATGGTCCTGCATATAGCCGAGTATCTCGCTTTTTGAGCAGCAGAGGAGAGGACGGATGACGCATCCATTCTTCGGAAGCATCCCCGCAAGCCCTTTTGTCCCGCTGCCGCGTATTAAATTCATCAAGACCGTCTCTGCCTGATCTTGCATATGATGGGCCAGCGCTGTCTTCTGCGCGCCGCTCTCGGCAAAGGCTTCATAGCGAAGCTGCCGCGCCGCCGCCTCAACCCCTCTGCGATCGCGCTGTAGCCTGGACATCACATCCACGGATACGATCCGACAGGGGATACCCCACTCCTGACAGAGCTCAGAGGTAAAGACTTCATCCCTGTGAGCGGTGGAGCGCAGATTGTGGTTGACATGGACCGCCTCCAGCTCAAACTGCAAGTCCGACCGCAGTTGGGACAGCACATATAGCAGGCAAACGGAATCCGCTCCCCCGGAAACTCCGACCTGTACGGTTTCGCCTGGCTCTATCAAATGTTGGTGCAAAATATAGTCTCGAATTTTTGTAAGCATGAAAGACGTTCCCTTCTATCCCCGCCATTTTCTATGGTCCATCATACCACAGTCCCCGCCGGAAATCCACAGAAATTTACAAGATGGGGGTGTAAAAAGGCGGCTATGCCTCTACCGCTCTCGCATAACCGCCGTTAAGATTGTAATATCGTCTAGCTTTCCGCTCCGCTGCCCCGTATACTGTCTGAGGGTCGCCTGAATTCCGTCTGCCAGCCGCTGCGGATCCTCCTCCTCACTGGCCAGAAGCCACCGTTTTAGCACGAGCTCCGCCTCACGGCTATTGGGCGTCTGATCGAGAACCCCGTCCGATATCATGACCAAAACATCCCCCGGCTGTAGATCCTCCTCATACACTTCCACGTCCACATTTTCCATGATCCCAATGGGCAGCATATCCGAGCGATAGATCCGAACCCGGTCTTGACTTTTTAGGAACGTAACAGCGCCGCCGGATTTTGCAAGGTGCATGTGCCCGCTGATAAGATCGATCAGGCCCAAGTCCAGCGTTGTGAACGTCTCGTCCCGGCTGTGCAGAACTAAGACGGAATTGAGAAGCCGTATGGCATCCACTTCCTCCATGCCCATATTCAACAATTTCTCTAGAAGCTCCAGAGCCAAGGCGCTTTCTTCCTTTGCTTCCTCTCCCGTTCCCATGCCATCGCTCAGCGCTACGAGATAGCGGCCATACCGAAGTGGACCGCACACATAGCTGTCCCCATTGACCTCCATCTTTCCAATGCTGACGAGGCCACAAGCAATTTTATAGGCAAGCCTCTCCTGCAATCTCCACTTCCAGAGCCCCTTGCCGCTTGGACGAATCTCCACGATCTCCATCTCGCGCTCCGCTAAATGGGAAATCAGGCGCTGCACCTCCCCCCTCCGCTTTCCCCCCAGTTCCTGCTCTAAGCTCAGGGCGATATCCATTCGATCATGATAGGTGTCGAAAAGCGCCGATACCTCCGACACCCTGATTCCGCGGCGCATGAGCTCATCCTCAATTCTGTGCTCCAGCCTGGCGTCACAGTGGAGCTGTCGCGTCATATATTGCTCCATTGACCGCATCTGTTTAGAGATTTCTCTCAGCTGATCCTGGGCTAGATTGACACTTTTTCCTAAGCGATTTTCCCAGCTCAAGTTCAAGCGGTACACCTCAAAGTGGCGGTTCACCATTCGAACAAATTCTTCGCCTTTTTTGCAAAATTGTAGAAACTCAGGCGATACGTCGCCCCGCTCGATTTTCCCCTTCGTCTGGGCTGCGTTCACAACGTCAAAAATCGTCTGATAGGTGCCGTAAAAATTGCTTCCCCAGCAATATGCGTGGTGTTCGCACTCCTGACAAGTCCGCCTCGCAATATCCTCAAACAGCTGGGCCATATCTTTCTCCGTCAGCGCCCTTTGCTCCGCTTCTCCCAGGGCTGCGGCAACCATGTCGAAGGTCTCCGCCGTATCCCTCATCTGCCGGCTGATATAGCGCTGGATACGGCGCGCCTGTCCCGCCTCCTCCTTTCTCCTGCTCCTGAGGCGTCCCCGCGCAGGCAATAGCCTGTCCGGCAGCAGAAAAAACACAGCGCCTCCTGCCGCCAGCGCCAACACTTCCGTCGTGACGTAGCCATTTCCCATAAACAGCAATAAAAACAGCAGACCGCCCGCGAAGGAGGCGACAAAGGCGCTCACCTTTCCCAATTCCCGAAAGATACCGCACAGCAAAACTTCCAGGCAACATACCATCATGATGCTCTCGCCGCCGGCTCCGCAGAGCCGCAAAATCACCATGGCCGGCACGCTGAATAATAGACCGCCGGCCGCTCCGTATCCATAGGCAAAGAATAGGGAGCAGAAAACCAACGCCGTCTGATAGAGGGAGAACATCCCCCAACGAAAGGGCGCGATGGCCGCCAGGAGCGTGCCGAGGGTCACGGACATACCTCCCAGCCGTTCTTCCGATAGCCGCCCTCGAAAGCTTCCCTCCTCAAAAAGCTCGCTAAAACAGCGCTCGTACAGTATGGTAAATCCATAAAAAATAGCTGTCTCCAGTAAAACCATCACAAAGCTGTAGCTCTTTATAATGCCGGTCAGATTGAGCAGAATCGTAGAGAGAGGCAGAACGGCGGAATACCCTGCGCTCCGCAGCGCAAACGACTTGCCGGCGGTAGCCGGCATAACGTCCCAGACAAAATCCGCGACTAACAGCAAAAGCAAAAATGCGCCATATTTCCACCGCAGCGACGGCATGTCCAATAAAAAGAGACCACAGCCTGCCATGAAGGCGCTGATAAATCCGCATCGCTTTCGCTTCATCATGGCGCAAACATACGCCGGCCCAATGACATAGAGATTGACAAAAACCGGCAGCCTCACCAGGAACAGAGCCGGAACCGCCAGCGCTATATCCATCCAAAGGGTTTTATTTATATACGAATGCAGTTTTTTACCCGCGCTTACTCTCGATAGGTTAACATGTATGTCAGCATTAGAACTTTGCATGGTATCCCTCCTATGTTCCAGGCTTTTTCATTCGAAAGGTTCCTCTATTATACCCCATGCAAAGTTGAAATTTTGTCAGTTCTTGGCAGCAAAATGGTAAAATTTTCCTATTTATTTCTACAAAATAAGCCGCATCATGACATTCGGTCATGACACGGCTTATTCCCCGAATACGTACAGGCGCTCACCCGGTTTGATCAGATTGAACTTCTCCCGGGCCAACTGCTCTTTGTACTC
>JAHZBS010000102.1:2246-4217 GCA_019423265.1 Clostridiales bacterium | reverse complement strand
TTTTATTGTACTCCTTCTGCGGAGGATCGTCAATGCGTTTTTTTCTTTTTCCTGAATATTTTTTTGATTTTCTGGATCACCTTTCCAATCCCTCTCCACGGCAGCGCCAAGATTTTGACCAGCGTCCGCAGCAGAGCCGACAATCCCTTCACGATAAATCGACTCAGGGTACAGCCGTACAGCAGTGTGCCAAGCCCCAAACCTAGCAGACAGAATCCCCTGATCTCACCGTAATTGCTGGAAAACATGAGCCAGTAGCTGGCCGCCCCCACGCCGAGCCAGAATATAATATCTTCCAGCTGAATAATAAACAGCGCATGTGGCACTGCACGGCGGACAGCCCGCAGTGTATCGTACACGACAGCAAAAAGGATTCCAAACAATACCGTATACAGAAATAACCACGTCTGCTGAGCAATCATACTCGCTCCTACCCTTTAAAGAGCTTATTCATCAGGCCGCCGCCTTTGCCCTTGGGCGCCGCCTTCTGGGAATCGTCATAAAAAATTTCACCGATATCGCCCTCCAGGGCTATCTGTCCTTTGTCCAGACTCAGGTTGCTCATATGCAGATCCATCCCGCGTATGCTCAATACCCCCTGGGACGTATCGAGAACGATCTCATTCTCATCAAAAATCAACAGATCGAGTACGCCTGTGACTTCGACTCTGCCCCGCTCCTCCATGATTACACGATGTCCTGTCATGCTGGAATCCATGTGTCCCCCTCCTTGCTTTTCTTTAGAATCCGGGATCGCCTCCAATCCCTTCTCTATACAATATATGAGGGGGCTTATCTACAGTATTCCTATTCCTGAAAAAAAGTGTATTGATTTTTACAGAAGCCGGTACATGTCCGATGCTTCCTCTTTCCTGGCGTATTCCGCCACACTGGTTACCTCTGCGCGGACTGTGCTGGATCCAAATTGGATCTCGATGACGTCTCCCACCTTCACGTTGGCGCCCGCCTTTGCCACCTTGTCATTGATCAGGACACGGCCCGCATCACAGGCGTCGTTGGCCACCGTCCTTCGCTTAATCAGACGCGATACTTTCAGATACTTGTCTAGCCGCATTGCTGGGCCCTCCCTCTTCTACTCCAAGCGATTAACGTTCCCCTAGGTCCGCCTTGGGCGGACTTTCCCATATGGTAAGAGAGATCTACACCTGAGCCTTCAGGCGTAGATCTCTCATATCCTATCCACAGCAGCGCCGCTGCTGAGAAAATAGTCTAACTTATTCGTTCACGGCATCCTTCAGCGCCTTGCCGGCTTTGAAGCGGGGAGCTTTGGAAGCAGAAATCTCGATGGGTTTTTTCGTCTGAGGATTGATACCTGTTCTGGCAGGTCTCTCTGCCACTTCAAACGTGCCGAAACCTACTAACTGAATCTTTTCGCCCTTAATCAATTCTGCGGTAATCACATCTTCGAAAGCCTTCAGGAATTTCTCAGAATCTTTCTTCGTCATACCGGCCTGCTCAGCAATGGCTGCTACCAACTGCGCCTTGTTCATTGTTGTTAGTCCTCCTCGTGAATAAGATAGTAATTTAGGAGTGCTTGGTCTCTTCCCACAGCACGTCCATCTCCGCGAGAGTCAAATCTGCGAGAGACAATCCTTGCAGCTGGCTCTTACACTCAACTGCCCTAAATCTATTTATAAACTTTTCTATGGCATTTGTCAAGACAATTTCTGGATTTAATGCAAAAAACCTTGAAAAATTAGATAAAACCAGCATCAAATCCCCCAATTCCTCCGAAATTTTGCCAATGTTTCCATTATCTTCCTCATCCTGGCGGCATACCTCCGCCTCCAGCTCCTGCGTCTCCTCTTTTATCTTTTCCAACATTGCAGCGGCGTCAGGCCAGTCGAATCCCACCTTTGCCGCTTTTGCCTGTACTTTGTAGGCGCGCAGCAAAGCCGGCATACTCGCCGGCACGGATTCCATCTGCTCTGTGATGGATTTGTACTGCTT
>JAHZBS010000102.1:0-2146 GCA_019423265.1 Clostridiales bacterium | reverse complement strand
AAGAACAGCCCCAATGGCATCTCCCTCGCTGATAATCGGCGTAATAATCTCCGATAAGAATACGCTCTCTGTTTTATCTTGCGTCACCTGTATAAAATCTCGATCGTCCTTCGCCGCCACGATGGTCATCCTGTCCGCGATTCTGTGCTCCAGCTCTTTGCTGATCTCCTTGTCCAGTATCTCCCTCCTGCCATTCCCTGAAGCGGCAATGAACAAATCCTTATCACAGATACAGACGGTCAGCCCTGTGTTTTGCGCCAACACCTCCGCATACTGCTTCGCAAAGGTTCCCAACTCGCCAATAGGAGAATATTTCTTTAATATAATTTGTCCTTCCCGATCCGTAAAAATCTCCAACGGTTCTCCCTCCCGAACGCGGAGCGTGCGGCGGATCTCCTTCGGTATTACGACGCGGCCCAGATCGTCAATTCTTCGAACTATACCTGTTGCTTTCATGAAGTTGTTTCCTCCTGTTTACTAGAATCATTCTTCCAAATTATGCTTCTAGTATCTACGTTCGAAGAAAATTTATGCCAGCAGAAACAACTTTTTACCAAAATAATCTGACCGATCCCATTGGCGCAGGCGGTGTCTCACGGCGCAAAAAAGTCGGCAACCGTTTTTGTCCAGAGCTCCTCGTCAATGCTGATGGACGTCCTCTGTTCAATTTGTTCGTATAAATCATTAAATCCACGCTGCTGAAACCCTGACATGAGCTCCTCGCGGTACTGTTCTTTCGCTGTCTTCAGCTGTCCCGTATACTGCCTCCTATCCTGGTCAGTCGTCTCCGGGTACTCCAGGACAAACACAATGATATACCCATATTTGACAGAGATAATATCGGTGTGCTCGTTGGCCGGTATTCGAAAGATGCGCTCCGCCAGGTCCGGCTGAATCTGGCCTCGGTAGAACGCCGTCCCGTCACCGACAGCGCGGATGATCCCTTCATTCAACAGACGGTTATCCGATGCCGATGCATCCTCCCCAATCTGGGCGGCCACTGTCCGGAAATCCTCTCCCTCTTCCAACCTGCTGTAGGCTTCCTGTATCTTCGCCCGCTTACCTTCCTTGCGCTCCTCCGTATATTCAACCCAAGTCCCGTCGGCCCATTCTCCCGTATAGACCATAAGCGGCAAAAGGCGAACTTTTTGAAGGTATGTCTCCACATCCGTGTTATCATACCAGGCGAACGCCTCATCCACCTTATTTTGCAGCTCCTCCTGATCTGTAGTAAACTGTTGCGAACTTTGATACCGGTCGGCAAAAAAGCTTTCACGAAGGACTCTCTCCAGGACATCCTCCGTGATCTTCCACTGTTTACAGAAGTCCTCTCCCAGCACCTCCTCCAGCTGGCCCCGCATGGCCTCAAGCTCCCGCTGCTCTTCCTGCGTTACGTCGCCAGCCCCCTCTCTCGCCAAAACTTTTGTCCGGACAAGGGATTGAAGAGCTCTCTCTCCCACGGTCTGCACCGCGTCTTTGCCCGTCAAACTGATTTTCCATATATCCTGCCCGCCCAGCGCCTCGAAATCATCTGCCGCCAGCTTTAGATAGATCATGCCTTCGCCCAGCGGAACCTCCTCATTCTCGATGGTCATGAGAATATCCTCTTTCTTCCCACAGCCGGTGAGCACGCCGGCAGCGCAGAGGAACAATAGCAAGATTTTTATTCCTTTCATTGGCCTTCCCCCTGTGGGTCATCCCCGCGCAGGGCTGCAACATTTTTCAATGCCGCTTTTACATGCTGTAGCAGCTCCCGCTCCTTTTGATAGGGGGGAAGCTGAATCGACATCGTAACGCCCTTTTCGTTGGATTGTATTTTGGCTGTCTTTTTATACTGGAGCATAAATTCGGCAACCTTTGCCGAATCCAGCGGCGCGTCTTGCCGGAAAGAAAGCAGCAGCGCTCCCTGCTTGACCTCAATATTCTCAATGCCGGACTGATTTCCCATAGCCTTGATGAGAGAAATCTCCAACAGATTATTGACACTCTGCGGCATGTCGGAATACCGGTCTGTCAGTTCTTCCTGCATGTCGTAGTATTCTTCCTCATTGGCAATCCCTGCAATTTTTTTGTAAACTTCTAATTTCTGCGATTCATTTCCAATGTAGGAGGAGGGGATGAAGGCGTCAACTTTGATGTACACGCC
>JAHZBS010000101.1:2039-8237 GCA_019423265.1 Clostridiales bacterium | reverse complement strand
CGTTGGAGATTTTTGCCAGAGTACCGTCGGCAGCCATTTCTTTCAGTGCCTTTTCGACTTTATCCTTTAATTCCGTGTTGTCTTTCTTGAAGCCGATGGCGTATTCCTCCGCCGCCAGCGATCCGTCCAGGACACGGTAGGGTCCTCCCAATTTTGTCACATAATAGTTGGCGACAACCTCATCGACCAGTACCACATCGCAGCCGCCGGCTTCCAGATCCTGTAGGGCTTTCACATTGTTGTCGTATTCCAGAACCTGGGAGATAGACTCTTTGAAGTCCGCGTTGGCCTCGTCGTTGAAGGCGTCGTAGGCGCTGGAACCGGCCTGAAGAGCCAGGACCTTGCCATTCAAATCGTCTTTGGTCTGATAGTCGGAATCGCTCTTGACAACCAGCACCTGATTGTTCTTCATGTAGGCCGAGCTGAGGAGCAGCTTTTCCTCGCGCTCCGGTGTGATGGTCATGCCGTTCCAGAGGCAGTCCACATTTCCCGCGTCCACTTCCTGCACGTTTGTATTCCAGTTGATGGGCTTAAATTCAACCTCCATGTCCAGACGCTTGGCGACTTCCTTTGCCAGGTCGATGTCGAAGCCCACGAGATTGCCGTTGTCATCCCGATATCCCATGGGCGGAAATCCGTCGTCCAGCCCCACAACAAGCTTGTCGCCAGACTTGCTCTTACATCCAGTCAGCGCCAAGGCGGTCATCAAGCCCAAGGCCAGGCAGAGCGCCAGCGCTTTTTTAATCTTATTCATGAGTTCTCCTCCACATATGTAGTGATTGCGCTATTACGATATCGCACAACTATTTTACCATATTAGTATAATAAAGTAAAGGCCGGAGCGAGAATAATTTTGGAGAGAACGGGGAGTCTATAGGGCGAAGGCAAAATGAAAATGGTTGTGAAATGAGGGAAAGGCGTATGAAGAAAAAAGTGAAGACAAATGTGGGGATCGTCGATGCGTTCATGCGGATAACGCTGGGTTTTACCCTTCTGTCCATGGGGCAGAAAAAGGATTCCGGGTGGCTGACGGTTCTGGGAAGCTTAAAAGTCGCAGAAGGGATCACGCGGTTCTGCCCAGTTTTGCATCTCATGGGCCGAAACTCGATTAAGGGTTCCCTGTGCAAAGACATTGTGGATGACCTGGAGCGGGTTATCGAACATTAGGAGGGTTTAAAAAGACAGACAGCCTTCTGGGAGACCAGGGGCTGTCTGTCTTTTTGCAAAAACGTAGCATTTAATTTGATCAGGTCAGCGGATGAAGTTTGTCCAGGCTCTGGCCACTGGCGCAGGGGGTGGGAGTTCGGCCCGGGTGCGGTTTTGCATCTCCAGCAGATATGCCATATTCTGTCCCAGATTTTGGAGTACGGACAGCGCTTCCAAGTCCTCCTGTACCTCTCCTGGCTGTCTGCCGTGGGCGACATTCCAGTAGAAGGACGGCGCGACGATCATCTCGGAGATGAGAAGATAATGGTTGAGCTGATCGAAGGTGGCGACGCCTCCGGAGCGGCGCAGTACCGCAATGCTGGCTCCAACTTTTAGACGAAAACGTCCGCCGGATTGATAGAAGATGCGGTCTAAAAAAGCTTTCATCGTACCTGGGATTCCCGCATAGTAAACAGGACAGGCAAGAAGGATCCCGTCTGCGTCTTCAAGAGTGCGGGTCCACGAGCGGAAAGCCTCATCCGCAAAGACGCACATGCCGTCGGAGCAGCCGCCACAGGCGGTGCAACCCCGGATGTCGCGCCCGCCGATCTGGAGAACTTCTGTTTCGATCCCGGCGGATTCTATCACATCCAGCACGGCCTGAATGGCCTGAAACGTATTTCCCTTCGGGCGGGGACTTCCATTGATGGCGACAACCTTCATTATAAATTCCTCCTAAACATACTGTGAATTGGGATTATACTGCGGATTCTTAAAATAAACTCAGCTGAGTCTCAGAGGCAGAACGCCTGCGCCCTGACACAGGGCCGGACTGGACATGGTCCATGGGAATATCGGCCAAAAAGGGAGACGGGTCGGAGCCGGTGAGGAGAATCAGATCCTCTTTTGCGCGGGTCATTCCTACATAGAACAGGCGCCGCTCTTCGGGGAGATCGGCGGGGCGTTGGGCGGATTCCAGCGGGATCTGCCCTTTTTTGACGCCGCAGAGGAAGACCACGGGAAATTCCAAGCCCTTGGAGCCGTGGAGCGTCATGAGCGTAACCGTCCCTGCGTCGTAGGTGCGGCCGCCGGAGCGGAGGAGATCGCTCTCCTGGCCGAGGAGCAGCGTCTGGAGAAATGGCGCCATCCGGTCGTGAAAGATGGCCATGTTGAGCAGGCGCTGCAATGGCTCATGCTCTACAGCGTTCCAATCCTGAATCCAGCTCTCCAGCAGCGCGCGGGGGCAATCCTCTAAAATTTTAGTCCGATAGAACTGTAAAAGGCGTAGACATTCCCCGAGGGGTTCCCAGTCCTGCAATCGGGCAAAGGCCTCTTCCTGAGTGGAGGGGAGAGCCTCCATCCATTGGGCGCGCAATGCGAGGCGGATATCCTCAGGGCATTCCCAGCGAGTCTGAAGGCACTGGATCAAAGAGGCGATATCGCTTGGATTCAGCAAAAAGCGGAAGAAGCCGACGGAGGCGCGGACGAGGGCATCGGCCAAAAAATCGTCCCGGCCAGCCACCACATAGGGAATCCCCTCCTGCCGCAGACAGCGCTCCAGGATATCCCCCTGCCTATGGGTGCGGTACAGAATCGCCACATCGGAAAAACTCCGGATGTGGTCCTGCTCTTCCCGATTTTTCTGTGTGTGGGCGTCCAGCATATCGATACCGCCTACCATCCGGTTGATTTCCTTTGCGACAAAGATGGCCTCCGACAGGTCGCTCTCCGCCGTCAGAATACGAACGGAAGAGCCGCTCGGATTCCATGGCCTGAGTTCCCGGGCAGGGCCTTCATTCCGGGAGATCACAGGCAGGGCGCAGGACAAAATTTCTGGGGTGGAGCGATAGTTCTGGATAAGGCGGATGAGTCTAAGAGACGCAAAATCATCTTTGAGACGGCTAAAACAGCGGGGATCGGAGCCGCGGAATCCATAGATGGACTGGTCGGGATCTCCGATTACAAAAAGTCCTTTCCCGTGACGGCTCCAGGAGCGGATCAGCTGATATTGGATCTCGTTAATGTCCTGAAATTCGTCCACACAGAGATACGCAAACCCATCAAAAGGCAGCGTTTCCTTTTGCCATCCCTCCCATGCCTTTATTAGGAGGTCGTCAAAATCTAGGGCTCCGATCTGGGACAGGCGCTGCTGATATTGGAGGAACGCATCCGTCAGCTCAGCCGGCGCCTCCGTCTCCATATGACACTTCCACGCGGAAATGGCGCGGAGAAACTGGCGTGGGGAAAGGGCGACATCGCAGGAGAGGACAACGTCTTTCGCAATATCCAAGGCCTCATATTCATCCACCAGCGTCACAGCCTCCGTCTGTTTTGACAGGAATTGTAGACAGATGGAGTGAAAGGTGCCGATGGTCATGGCACGGGTGATTTGTTTTGAGTGGAAATGGGCGTCCAGGCGCTCCCTCATTTCGCCGGCGGCTTTGTTGGTAAAGGTCACAGCGGTGATCTCGGAGGGGTTTACCCCCTGCTGCTCCACCAGATAGGCGATTCGGGATATCAAGGTCTTGGTTTTACCGGTTCCAGGGCCGGCGATAACCGCCACAGCCGGTTCCGCCGCTTGCACGGCCTCCCGCTGCTCCGGGTTGAGCTCCGCCAGCACACCGCTGCCGGTGGAGCTGTCGGTGGAAGGATGGTCCGCCGCCGGCTTGTTGGAGGAGGGGCTTTTTCTGCCGGCCTTTTTCTTGGAGGCAGGCGCGGCTAACCCCGTCACGGCGAATAGGCTGAGCTGGCCTGTCAGGGAATCAATTTCGGATTGGCTGAGAAGCTGAATGGTGCCGTATTCCCCGTCGTAGCCGGGCGTCCGGCTTACACGCCCGTCCCGCAGCCGCCGGATCCCTTCCTCCACACAGGGGCCGGCAGTCGAAAGGATGGCCTCAAGAGGGGCCTCCCGCAAAATATAGAATTCAGGGCCGATCTCCCGAAGCATTGTTTCATATTGGGCAAGGACTTTTTTGCCGGTGCTTGAGAGCCCGGTGGAGGCTCCGATGACTTCCGGCAGAGGGACCAAGCTCTGATAATAACCGGCAGAGGCGGGGCGATAGCCCTCCGGGCGGTCCGCCAGCTGTTCAACGCGGTGATCGACACCGATGGTCATTTTTTTCCCGCAGACAGGGCATAGGCCAGCGACCGCCTCCGCATCCGACGGCTTCAGGCATACGTGACAATTTCGATGGCCATCGTAGTGATACTTTCCCTCCTCCGGGAAAAATTCAATCGTCCCGGCAAAGCCCTTCTCCGCTCCGCCCTGTATGGCAGATGCCAGCGCGGGGTAGGACATGGCGGTGTCCAAGAGATTTGCTTCCCGGCCAAGCTTCGAGGGGGAATGAGCGTCGGAGTTGGAGACCAGCGTAAAGCGGTCCAAAGCCGAGAGCCGCCAGTTCATAGGGGGATCCGACGAGAGACCGGTCTCGACAGCATGGATATAGGGGGTGAGATCTTCAAAGCACTCTTCCACGGTGTCAAAGCCGGAGAAAGCGCCAAACATTGAGAAGTGGGGCGTCCAAATATGGGCGGGAATGAAAATCGCGTCAGGACAGGTCTCCAGTGTGATTTCCAGGAGATCACGGCTGTCCAGACCGAGGATGGGACGGCCATCGGAGTGAATATTTCCAATGGCTTCGAGCTTGATCGATAGGGCCTCAGCCGCTTCCAGGCTTGGGAGCAGGATGACATTGTGAACTTTTCGAGTTCTTCCATTTTTTTTGTAGATCGAGCTGATTTCACTCGAGAGGACAAAGCGGGGACGGATCTCTCCAGAAGACATGGTATCATCCAGGCGGCATTCACGGCGCAGACAGTACAGCCCTTCTTCAGACTCAGAGGGGGTGAGCTTTTCCTTAAGCTCCGCACGCCAGGCCGGATGTGTGAAATCGCCGGTTCCGATGAGATCGATGCCCTTGCGCCGGGCCCATAGGTCCAGGTACTCGGGGACACAGTCTCTGCTTGTGGCCCGAGAATATTTGGAGTGAATATGTAGGTCGGCTATAAACATAGAATTCTCCATTCCGGAGCGTTAGCGACGGGGCGAAGAGAGCAATCTGTGACGCTCCAGCACAAATTGCGATTCACCTTCAATCGATAGATTGATGACAATACAATATGGGATTACCATATCAGTATAATCGAATCATTTGGTAAATGCAAGATAAAAAAACTTGACAACAAAATGCAATCGTGGTATACTCCGATTCATAAGGCTGAGAAGGTATGTACAGTAGCGGCTAGAGAGAGGCAGCAGAGAGATCCTGTCACCGGCTGAAAGCAGGATTTGATATTCGCTAGCGGTGAATTTCACTATCGGAGCTGTCGCCCTGAAAGGGTTATCCGTAAGGGCGGATGCAGTCCACCGCATTATGGGGAGTCGAGGAGGTTTCTCAGCGCCCGCTGAGAGGCTTCGCAGTTTGGTGGTACCACGGAAGAATCCCGTCCAAGTCGTTGGACGGGTTATTTTTATGATAAGGAGGACATGAAAATGAAGGATAAAATCGAACAAGTCAGAGCTCGATTTCAGGAAGAGATGCGTTCCATCTGTGGGACGGAGGAGTTAGAAAAAATCCGCGTCGCGTATCTCGGGAAAAAAGGTCTTGTCACAGATCTGATGAAAAACCTCAAGGATCTGAACGCCGACGCCAAGAGGGAGGCTGGGCAGCAGATCAATCAGCTGAAGCAGCAGGTCAGCGAATTTATCTCGGCGAAATCGTCGGAGCTTGAGGCGGCGCTTGCCCAGGCGCGGCTCGAACAGGATACCCGCTATGATATCTCGCTTCCCGCCAAGCCTGTGACGGGAACCCTGCACCCCATCACCATCGTGCAGCGCGAGTTGGAGGAAATCTTCCGAAGCATGGGATTTGCAGTGGAGGATTTCAGGGAGGTGGTGACGGAATATGATAATTTTGAGGCCGTCAATATTCCTAAATTCCATCCGGCCAGAGATATGCAGGACACATACTATCTGGACAATGGGCAGGTTCTCAAAACCCATACCTCCGCGGCTCAGAACACCATTCTGCGCAAGTATGGCGCGCCCTGCCG
>JAHZBS010000101.1:0-2029 GCA_019423265.1 Clostridiales bacterium | reverse complement strand
CCGGACGCTGCTTCCGCAACGAGGCCCTTGACGCCAGCCATGAAAATACGTTTTTCCAGATGGAGGGAATCATGGTGGGGGAGGATATCTCCATCTCCAATCTGATTTATTTCATGAAAACCATGTTGTCGGAAGTATTTCAAAAGGATATCACCGTTCGCCTGCGCCCTGGCTTTTTCCCCTTCGTGGAGCCCGGCTTTGAGCTGGATATCCAGTGCCACGTCTGCGGCGGGACAGGGTGCCCCACGTGCAAGCAAGGCGGCTGGATTGAGCTGTGTCCCTGCGGCATGATCCATCCCAATGTTTTGGCTATGGCGGGCATTGACAGTGAAAAATATACGGGATTCGCCTTTGGTCTCGGCCTCACAAGGCTTGCCATGATGAAATTTGGAATCCGCGATATTCGAGTCTTTAACAGCGGGAATTTAAAGTCGCTGGAACAATTTACGATTCAATAGAGATAAGGAGGTCAGAGCATGAAGCTTTCAATCAATTGGATTCGAGATTTTGTCAATCTGGACGGCATTGACATTGACACTCTGATACAGAAGTTCACCTTAGCCACAGCGGAGGTGGAAGAGATCCAGCATGTTGGGCAGGATATTCAAAATGTGGTGGTGGGCAAGATTATATCCGTGGAGAAGCACCCTAACTCCAAAAAACTACACCTGCTGAAAGTGGACGGAGGGGATGCTGTGTATGATGTGGTTTGCGGAGCACCCAACGTAGCGGTGGGGATTAAGGTACCCTTTGCCAAGGAGGGCGGTCAAGTCGGCGGAATGAAAATCGAGCGCCGGCCCGTCGCCGGCTACGAGAGCTGCGGCATGTGTTGCAGTGAGAAGGAGATCGGGATCAGCGACGACCATTCGGGTTTGATGCTTCTGCCGGAGGACTCGCCGGTGGGAACCGATATTAAGAGACTCTACGAGATTGAAGACACCATTTTTGAGGTGGACAACAAATCCTTGACCAACCGGCCAGATCTGTGGGGCCATTATGGAATAGCCAGAGAGATGGCAGCGCTGGCGGGCCGTCCGCTGCAGGAGGTTCAAAAGGTGGATACGAGCGCCTATGGATCGCTGCCGGCCGTCCCTATATCAGCGGAAAATCAGGAGCATCTGTTCCGCTATTCCGCCATGGCGGTAGAAAATATATCGGTGAAAGTCAGTCCGGTCAATATGCGGATTCGGCTGTACCGCTGCGGTATGCGGGCCATCAACCTGCTGGCGGATTTGACCAACTATATTATGCTGGAGCTGGGCCAGCCTATGCATGCCTTTGATTATAAGCGCGTCAGCCAGATTGAGGTTGGAAATTATCCGCAGCCCATTTCATTTGAAACCTTAGACGGCAAAGTGCGGGAGGTGCGCCCGGAGACGCTGATGATCAAGAGCAAGGGAACACCGGTGGCGATTGCGGGAATCATGGGCGGCTATGAGAGTGAGATCACAGAGGAGACGACGAGCTTTTTGCTGGAGAGCGCCAATTTCGACGCGGTGAATGTGAGGAAATCCTCCAGCTACCTGGGACTCCGGACAGATGCGTCCATGCGCTATGAGAAGACTCTGGATCCGGAGATGACCATACCGGCAATCCAGCGGTATCTGTTCCTCCTGTTTTCCATCGACCCCGAGGTCCGCGTCATCTCGTCCCTCAGTGATGTCTATATCCGGCGGTATCCCCAGATTCAGATTGAATTCGATAAGGCCTATGTGGACCGATACACGGGGATCGACATCGGCGTGGGACAGATTGAGGACACGCTGACCAGGCTGGGCTTCGGCGTGGAGAGTCGTGGCGATACCTTTACAGTGCAGGTTCCCTCTTGGCGCGCCACAAAGGATGTGAGCATCAAGGCTGATATTATTGAAGAAATCACCAGAATCTACGGATATGATAATTTTGATATCCAGACGGCTACCTGCGCTGTGGCGCCCATGGCGAGAGAGCCGCGCAAAGTTCTCATCGACGAGCTGAAGACATTGCTGGCGCTGTCTTACGGAAGCCATGAGGTTCACACCTACCTCTG
>JAHZBS010000100.1 GCA_019423265.1 Clostridiales bacterium | reverse complement strand
TCTCTGGCATTCTGGAATTTCAGTTGTCACTGGAATTTACTTTGGCATTCAACCGATGATTTTGCATGGTAATTCTGTGTAAACAAATACATTGACAACTGAATGACCGTCTGACAGGGATATGACCGGCAGAAAAAGTGACGCATTCAGCGCACCAATGCCGGGAGATGCCGCAGGAATGGGCGCTGCAGGGATTTAGCTTTGAGGATTTACTTTACATGTAGAATTCTCTTTTTCGCTCAAGCGTCAGAAAAAATAATCAAACCATGTATTGTAGGCAGAAAAGCTGCATGATATAATAATCGTGAAATAAGTGTCCAAATCCAGTTCAAGAAGGAAAAAACCTTCTTGAACTGAGGTACATAAGGTTGATGAGGTGAACGATATGAGCGGCAACGATGCACCAAACAAAAAGTCAGATATAATTATCTACACAACAAAAGATGGATTGGCAAGAATTGAGACTACCTTCGATGGCGATACAGTTTGGCTGTCGATGGATCAGATGGCGGAGCTGTTTCAAAGGGACAAATCAACGATTTCGAGGCATATAAAAAATATTTTTATAGAGGGCGAGCTGAATCGTGATTTAGTTGTTGCAAATTTTGCAACAACTGCGGCGGACGGAAAAACTTATCAGGTTGATTATTACAATCTCGATGTCATTATCTCGGTTGGTTATCGTGTGAAGTCCCAACGAGGCACTCAGTTCCGTATTTGGGCAACCGGAATTTTGAAAGAATACATGAGAAAAGGCTTTGCTCTGGATGATGAACGCTTGAAAAATCTGGGAGGAGGAGGATACTTCAAGGAACTGCTGGAACGCATCCGGGACATTCGCGCCTCGGAGAAAGTATTTTACCGACAGGTTTTGGAAATTTATGCTACGAGCATTGACTATGACCCTCATGCGGAGATTTCTGTTCAGTTTTTCAAGAAGGTTCAGAATAAAATCCACTATGCCATCCATGGGCAAACAGCAGCAGAAGTAATTTACACAAGAGCAGATGCAGAGAAAGAATTTATGGGGCTTACTACATTTGTCGGAAAACAGCCTACGCTGAAAGAAGCGGTGATTGCGAAAAACTATCTGAACGAGAAAGAATTGCGAGCTATGGGTCAGCTTGTTTCCGGGTATCTGGATTTTGCGGAGCGTCAGGCAGAGAGGGAACAGGTTATGACCATGAAGGACTGGGCGGAGCACATGGATCGTATCCTCATAATGAGTGGAGAGCAATTATTGCAGGGAAACGGAAGCGTGAGCCATAAGCAGGCGGTGGAGAAAGCGACTGCCGAATACAAGAAGTACAAGGCCAGAACGCTAAGCGAAGTGGAAAAAGACTATCTGGATTCCATTAGGATGTTGGAACAGAAGACAGAGAAAAATAAGGGGCTGTAGGTACCTCATGGGAGCAGGCAGATGAAGAAAGAAAAAATCAAAGTTTACACCTATACCAGAGTCTCCACCGCTATGCAGGTAGACGGCTACTCGCTGGATGCCTAGAAATCCAGAATGAAAGCCTTTGCTGAGTACAACGATTGTCACGATGGCGGAATTTCTGGAACGATAAAAAAGAGGAGAACAGGCAGCGTGCAGAAATAAAAAAGTGCGTCGTCTGTTTTTTTGTTCCTCTTATCTTATTCTATCAAAAACGGGGGATTGATTTCAAACTTCGTATGAGAGATTTGTATTGTAAATATATAAAATTATTGCGATTAATAATGGAATTATCTTGATTTTATCAACTAAATAGATTATAATTAAGACGTGTAAAAGGAGAAGAAACACGAAGTCGTTGCCCTGAAAACTCAAGTGTTTACACTATAATAAAGGAGGATATAAAATGTTTAAATTGATTGAGGCAATTAAGGAAAACTCAAAAATTAGAGTTCGTGGGAAAGATTACAATGTTCTTGCAAAAGTGCTCTATGTAACCGAGAGTGAAACACAAAAATGGTATGCCAAAATTCAGTTGGAAAATCACTTTGTTTTAGTAATTTCACCGTACGATGACTATATGTATTTTGGGTATGTGGGGGACGCTATGAAGTGCGGTTTCCCAAGCCCCGAAACCTTAGAATTTGAAGGGAATCTTTATAAAAAAGACGCGGATGATTATCAGATGGTCAAACAGTTTGTCTTCGGAGATTTTCTTACAATGGAAGGCGAAGTGCAGTTCTCGGATTATAGCTATGAAGATAAAATTATTAGCCTGGGGCTGTTGACAAGGACAGGAAAAAGAGCAGATGTGTATGCAGAGGTCATTGCGCTTGAAGAAGTTGAAGTAATGTAAAACGAAGGGATGGGAGGGGGAACCGCGCATGAAGTTTAACAATAATAAGAACTTTTCTGCCAATAGAAAGAGCACAATCATTCGTCTGTGCGCGGTTTTGCTTGTTGCAGGTATAGGTTTGGGGATATGGGCGTTCATTATCCCGTACTCTAATCAAGCCGTAAAATCAATGACCATAAATGAGGTTATTGCCAGCGCGACCCTCTTTATTTCATTAGGAACAATCGTCATAAAAATCTCAGAGAATGTTTTAAGACAAAATTTTACAGCAAAAAGGAAAATTTCAATTGAAGCGAAGCCACAGGGCGATTACGCAATTATAACATGCCGCATTGAGAATTGTAGCAAAAAAAGAATCATACCTCAAAATATTTATTTGATGGTTGAAGCAGGAATCGAAAGGGACGGGATAATTGAGTTTCCGTATTTGCTAAAGCACGAGGAAGGAGAATTTGATTGTGTATTCGCAAGTCTTTGTAAGCAAGGCGGATTTACCTGTCTTCCGGACCATCTTTTAGAAGACAGCTTTAAAGCACAGTATA
The DNA here is from genome assembly GCA_019423265.1 of Clostridiales bacterium. The sequence continues at coordinate 5,511 of JAHZBS010000100.1, read as the reverse complement.
GAAAAATTATCAAGCTGAAGCATTTAAGTTCCGAGACGATTATGTTTATTGATCCGGGAGAAGAATTTTCGGAAGACGTGACACTGAAATTAAGTAAAGGTACTTACAGAGCTACCATCGTTTGGACTTCGGTTAAGGAAGATTGTATTTGCGGGACCAAACAGTTTATGATAGAGTAGGGGGGATAAATTTATGATTGAATATTTGCCGTGGTCAAAGAAAGTATTGGACGAATCAATATCCTCCTATAAAAAAGGGGAGTTTCCTATATTGGATTTGGAGTTAGGAGGAGGCTGCAATTTAAATTGTATATATTGTGATTCCCCCGACAGAGCTAAGAAATTCACTTCGATGAAGGAAGTAAAGGAATTTATCCAATCTGAAAATTTAACATGGATTTTTATTTGTGGCTTGGGAGAGCCTACATTCGCAGAAAACAGAGCATATTTATTCGATATTTTGGAATTATGCAAAGCTCATGGAGTAAAATGTTCCATGTTTACCAACTTGTTAGATTTTGATGATAGGGTATTTGATTACATACGGGATGAGATATTATATGTAATGTTTAAATTGGACAGCTTTGAAGAAGAAAAAATTAAAAAGCTGTATGGAAATCCGAAAATCAACGTTAGACAACTTCAGGTCAATATCCGGAAGCTGAGCCAATTGGCGAAGGTAAAGGGCGGGTATACAAATGTATGCGCCTCCATCGTCCCGACAACTCTCAATTCTGATGAATTGCCCGGTATAATTTCGTTTTGTGATAGAAACAATATATTTCCGCTGCTCGGTGATTTGGAGGATTCCGGCAGAGGCCAAGATGTTTATAATGAATTAAAATTATCCGATACTCAATTGAAGGAAATAAAAAAGCTGCTTGATGCCGATTACGCAATACCAATATGTCCCTCCGTATTGTGTGGAATCCATATCTTGCACGATGGAACAGTGGCACTTGATCAAAGCACAGGCTTGTCATGTCACTGGTTTTGGTTAGCCGAACCCTGTATCTATAAGATGAAAAAGGTTTGCGAGTTCTCCTCATACAATGAAATTATGGATGAAATTATATCGTATCGAAGGGATAGAATTCCAGAAGTTGAAGCGTTAATAGGGGGATTGGACAATTTGATTTTTGGAGGATGCGGTGGCGACATAAAAACATTGTTAGAGGCGTATGTGAAGTTACATCGCCCATAGACGGGCTTTGGGATATGGAAAACCGCTATTCCTCCGAAGAGAGGGATAGCTGGTACTGCTTCGGCGTCTGCCCGTATTTTTTGCAAAACAAGCGGATGAAATAGCTGATGTTTGAGATGCCCACCTGCATGGCAGTTTCGGTGACGGTCATGCCTTGCCGCAGACAGGCGGCGGCCTTTTCCAGCCGAAGGTCATTTAGAAACGCAACCGGCGTCTGGCCGGTATAGAGGCGAAATACCCGGATATAGTGGGAGGGAGAAAGCGCCGCCTGCTCCGCCAGCTGCCGGATGGTCAACTCCCGTCCGAAGTGTCGCTTCATAAAGGTGATGCTTTCTTTGACGGCCCCCGCCTGGGGATTGTACGGGCGCACAGCGGTTTTCATCCAATACCCATTTGTCCAGAATAATTCCAGTAAACGCAGCAGTCCCGTTTGGATCCGCAGTTCCCAGCGGGGCTCCTTTGTGTGGAGGCAGGAAATGCACTCCATCAAATTCTGCGACAGTTCGGAATAGCCCGCTTCACTCCGGCCGATGCGAACCGGAAGCAGAAGCCTGCCCTTTTCCAGCTGGTTGATAAAGAGGGATTCATCCTGTTCCAGCAACGGCGAAAGCAGGATCCGGAGATCAAAGACTAGGAGATCCGCCTTGCCCATAGGTTCACTGGTGCGGTGGAGAATGCCCTTGTTGATACAGAGAATATCGCCGGCAGAATAGGGACAGCTTTGTCCCTCCAACTCAATAGACCCTGCCGTTTCCGTCAGAATCAGTTCCACTTCCCGATGCCAATGCAGGGGAATGGTCACCTCATCAAAATGATACGATGCCAGCGGAACGGTTAGAAAATCACGCTCCGAATGTTCTTCATACTGTTGTCGTGAAATCATATATTCCCTCTGTGCGCATATTATGCGAAAAATTGCGTTTAAAATGCGCGAAATTTTATTCGCAAAGCGTTATACTTGTATTATATATGTTTGAAAGATTCCTGTCAATAGAAGGGGGTAGCCGCGATGTATCAGCTTATTCAAAGACAGCCGGAACTAATAATGCAGAGTCCCGACAGCCTTCTTCGGCTCTATCCGGTTCATGAGCGCGCCGTCCGCATTACCATGACCGGTCGGGATCACTTTCTGCCGGAGCCGGAATGTGAAAATCTGACGCCTGTTGTTTTGAACAAAACTCCGTTTCCGGAATATAAACTGTTGGAAGAGGGGCAGACCGTCACTTTGAAATTGAGATCCTGCGCGGTGAGCGTGAGCCTGGAAACCGGAGCGATTACATATCGGGATTCGACCGGCATGACGCTGACCCAAGAGCCACAGCGGGGCGGTAAGCATCTGGTAGAAATGCAAGTATTGCGCAATGTTTTTTCCGGTGAGGGCGAGTTGGTGCAGAGACAGACGGCAGATGGTGTGAAGGTGATCGGCGGAGAATATGAGACAGTGCCGGACCGCATGGCATATCACGCCAAGGTGGAATTCATTTTCGGGGAAGAGGGGCTTTACGGCTTTGGCTCCCACGAAGAAGGATATGGCAATCTGCGGGGAAAATCCCGCCAGCTGTATCAGCAGAATATGAAGGCCTGTGTGCCCTCCTTTGTCTCGACGAAAGGATATGGCTTTCTGTTCGACTGCCGGTCTCTGATGACCTTTGAAGATAATGCATACGGCTCCTACGTTTGGATGGACACAGTGGACGAGCTGGACTACTATTTTCTTGCTGGCCCGGATTACCCGTCCGTGTTGCGGACATATCGGGATCTCACCGGTGCCGCGCCGATGCTTCCCAAATGGGCGTTCGGTTACGGACAGAGCAAGGAGCGGTATGAGACCGCGGCGGAGCTGATCGAAATCGTAGAAGAGTACCGGCGCCGCAAGATTCCCCTTAGCTTTATCGTTCAGGACTGGCAGACCTGGGAGGAGGGCAAATGGGGACAGAAGAGCTTTGACCGCAGCCGGTATCCGGATCCCGCGGCCATGACGCGCAGGCTCCACCAACTGGGCGCTGCGCTGATGCTTTCGATCTGGCCTACAATGAATGGCATGGGCGAAAACCAACAGGAGATGCTGGAGCACGGGTATATGCTGGGAAATCGCTCTACGTATAATGCCTTTTCAAAGGCGGCGCGGGATCTTTACTGGAAACAGGCTGACGAAGGAATTTTCCAATACGGGGTGGACGCCTGGTGGTGCGATTGCACGGAACCCTTTGAGGCGGATTGGAGCGGCGCGCTGCGCTTAGAGCCCCATGAGCGTCTGAAAAGCAACGTGGACGCTGCCAAAAAATATCTGGATGACGGGGAATGGACCGCCTATTCCCTCTGCCATTCCCGCGGCATTTATGAGGGGCAGCGCAAGACTTCGGAGGAAAAACGTGTGGTCAACCTGACCCGTTCTTCCTTCGCCGGCCAGCACCGGTATGCGGCCATCACCTGGTCCGGGGATATCGGCGCTAATTGGGAGACGCTCGCCCGCCAGATCCCGGAGGGCCTCAATTTCTGTGCATCCGGTGAACCATTCTGGAGTCTGGATATCGGTGCATTCTTCGTATCTCCGGGAAAAGAATGGTTCCGCTGCGGAGAGTATCCCTGTGGCTGCGAAGATCTCGGATATCGGGAGCTGTATACCCGATGGCTTCAGCTCGGAACCTTTTTGCCAATGATGCGCTCACATGGCACGGATACACCTCGGGAAATCTGGCGGTTTGGCGAACCAGGTACTCCCTTTTATGATGCGATCGCCAAATTTATCCGGCTGCGGATGGAGCTGTTGCCATACCTTTATTCCCAGGCGGCCGCCGTTTCCATGAAGGGGGACACCTTCTTGATGCCTCTGGGGCTGGCGTTCCCAGACGATCCGGCGACCTTCGACGTGACAGATCAGTTCCTGTTTGGACCGGCTATAATGGTCTGCCCGGTAACCCGGCCTATGTATTATGAGACAGGATCCCAGCCATTGGAGGGAGCGCCCAAAACCCGGGCCGTCTATTTGCCTGCCGGATCCGGCTGGTATGATTTCTGGACGGGAGAATTCTATCACGGCGGACGAAGTGTGGAGGCGGAAGCCCCGCTGGCTCGGATTCCCCTGTATGTCAAAGCGGGATCCATACTCCCCCTTGGGCCGGTATTGGAATACCCCAACCAGGAGCCACACCCGGAATTGACTTTGCGGGTATATCCCGGAGAGGATGGCAGCTTTGTCCTTTACGATGACGAAGGCGACTCATACCGGTATGAGCGGGGGATGTACAGCTTGACCCCTCTCCACTGGGATGATAGGTGCCATACGCTGACCATCGGCCGCCGGGAAGGGCGTTACCCTGGAATGCCCCAGTCTCAGGTTTTCCATATTGCGCTGGGGAACACAGCAAAGACCGTACATGTGGAACGTGGGGAGGAACTCCGGATTTCATTAGACTATCTGCTATGATAAGATCGATGGGCAACCAATACGAATTGAAAAACAACCGGAAGGGAAAATCAAATGATGATGCACAAAGAAAACTGGGAAGATACGAAAAAGCATGTAGAAGCATTTTGGAATAAAGAGTATTATAGAAGGTGCGACCTTGCCATACGTGTCCCGTGTCCTGTGGAAAATGCGGAAGACCTCCTTCCGCTGGATTGCCAAAGTGTGGAAGAATCCTATACCTCGCCGGACTATCTACACGCTTTCTGGAAAAATACCAGTTTGAGCTATCAATTTTTGGGGGAAGGGATACCGGTCTGCAACCTAAATTTTGGCACAGCCGGCCATGCGGCATATTTTGGCGCTACGCCGCACTACGCGCCGGATACCATCTGGTTTTCTCCTGTTTTGGAAGAGCCGGATTCCTCTCTGCTGTGCTATGACCCGGAGGAAAAGGCTTTTCAACGGCACAAGGCAATCGCCCGCGCGCTTGCGCAAAAGGCGGCGGGAGACTTCATGGTATCCATGCCCGACAACTGCGGCATTCTCGATGGCCTGGCCGAACTGCGCGGATCCCAAAACCTGCTGATCGATATGCTGGAAAATCCGGAATTCGTGCATGAATCCCGCCAGAAAATTCTAGAGGCGTGGAAAGCCACCCAACAAGAATTTTTTGAAATACTCGGGGAAAACAACGAGGGCGGCTCTTCCCACAGCTGGATGCAGCTGTGGTGCCCCAAACGCCATGCCCAGATCCAGTGCGATTTTTCTGTGATGATTTCTCCGGCGATGTACGAGGAATTTGTGTTGCCAGAAATTGAAGAATGCGTCCAATTTCTGGACAATGTCACCTACCATTTAGACGGACAGGAGCAGATCCGGCATTTGGACATGCTCTTATC
>JAHZBS010000010.1 GCA_019423265.1 Clostridiales bacterium | reverse complement strand
TTCCGCTTAATTCTTCTCCCTCTATCCTGTTCAAAATGTTTGACAAACCTACAAGTCAAGCTTCTTTTTTTGTAGACATCTGTAGTCCTACACTAATAGTATACTGCGAAAAATATTAGTACTTGTTTTTCTATACTGAGCCTGTATAATATAATATAGACACCGCTCTGTGTAAAGAACCAAGGAGGTACCCATTATGAAAAAGATCATCTTAGTCAATGCAAGCCCTCGCCAAAATGGAAACTGTTCTATGGCAATGGAAATTATCCGAAAAAATATTTCGGACGCCGAAGTTGAAGTTTTTAATCTCAGAGAAAAAACCGTCAACCCTTGCATTGCCTGTAATGCATGTAAAGCGAAAGACACCGTATTCTGTGTTCAAAAGGATGATATGGCTGATTTGCTCCCCCGAATCGATTCCTGCGATGCGCTGGTCGTTGCGACTCCCATCTATTTTGGCATGATTAACGGGCCTGCGAAAACTTTCCTCGATCGGATATATCCATTCTTCAATCCCTCCAAACCAAACGGAACGATTGCAGCCAAATTCAACAAGAAGTGTGCAATCATCCTGACCGCCGGAAGTATGCCGCGTGAAGTCAACATGAAACAGGGTGAAGCCTACAACTGTTTTGAGATTGCCGGTTTTTCAGATAGCAAAGTTCTTTCATTTAACAGTGAGAAATCCGGAGCGCAGTCAAACATCTTCTCCGTTGAAGAGGACGCCCAGCAGATTAAAGCATTGGCGGCATGGCTGTCTGAATAACCCTGTTAATTGTGTTAAACTAAATTGAAACCAGAGAGAATGGAGTGAGAAGACGATGGATCTACTGCAAAAAATACGGCAGGCGGTTTGGGACAACCGGTGGAATCTGTATGATGCGGCGGTGATGGACGCGGAGGGGATCCACACCCTGCAGTTTCAGCCAGCCAACGCCTGCAATGATAGCTATTCCGTTGCCAAGCTGTTTACCGTGACAGCGCTGGGGATGCTATGGGATGAGAAAAAGCTGTCCTTTGACGAGAGGATCTGTGACATTTTTGCCGGGGAGCTCCCGGCGGCGTACGACCCCCGATGGGAAAAGGTAACGGTGGAGCAAGTGGTTAAACATCGGTTCGGCACCGGCGAGGGCTATTTGGATATCGATGTGGAGGATATACGCGAGTATGGCACCGACGACTTCCTACAGGTAGTGTTCCGCCACCCCCTGGCATACGAGCCCGGCACCCACGATCAGTATTCGGATGCGGCGTATTATCTGCTCAGCCGTGTGGTGAGCAAAAAATCCGGTATGCGTCTGGACGATTTGCTCATGCAGAGACTCTTTGCCCCCCTGCAATTTCAAGAGGTCGCATGGAGCAAGTGCCCCTTGGGCTATCCTATGGGGGCCACGGGACTGTATATCCGCGCGCAGGATATGGTCAAGCTGGGGTGGGTCTATCTGAACGGCGGATGCTATGAAGAGCGCCGGATCCTGTCCGAGACCTTTGTCCGTCTGGCCATTGACAGGGGATATGAGCTGAGCACGGTTGACAAGCCGGGCATATATGGCAAGGGCGGTATGCACGGCCAGATGCTGCTGTTCTCTCAGCAGGACGGGGTGGCTGTGGCCTGGCATGGATTTGACGGCGAGGGAGGCGGGGAACTGATGCATTTGATAGCCTCGTGGCTCCATGGGTGAAATGGATTGCGATGCCTTTTGGCGTTGAACGAAACCAAAAACGAGACTCACAGGGGAATGAGTCTCGTTTTTGGTTTAGAGGAATTATTAGTAATAAAGAAGGGGATGGTTATATAGTACAAGACCTGCATGAACTCAAGATGAAGAAAACAAAAACGTTCTGTGAAGAATTCATGACGAATTTATAAAAATGGCTCCCAGCAGGGCAGGTAAATTTCCAGGTTGCATTTAAATAAGTTTGTTGTTATAATAAAGAAAATACCCCCCAATTCATAAAACAGGCAGGTGATATCCAATGAAGAAACGGGTATGGCTGACAGGCGTGGTCCTCAGTCTTTTGGCGGTTACCTTTGTCAGCTGCAAGCAGCCGGCGCCCGTCTCCGACACGGTGAGATGGATCAATACGACATACGCGCTGCTGACCGAAGCCAACCGCGGGGATCGCGATTTGATCGGCGGCTTTAAGAAGACGGAGCTTAACCAGGAACAGGTGAGGACGATGTTGTCGGAGTGGTGGGATGTCACAGACCGGGCCACAGCGGACGAAAACCTGGATTGGCTGCTGTCGGAGGGACACCGGACAGTATTTCAGAAAGATATGGCGGATCTGGAGGAGGCGGGCTTGACGGACCTATCCAGCGAGGAATTGCGGAGCGCAGCCGAGGATGCGGGATACACCGACGAGGCGGCGGCATGGCTTGTGGCCATGGTCGAGCTGTACCGGGACAAGGGCAGCCATGCCATCGATGCGTGGGATTACTGCCGGGCGCTCCAGGTTTTGGGATATTACTACGTGGCCGGATATTATACGGAGGAAGAAACCCTCGACGCATCTTTGGAGGTGGCCAAAACGCTGCAGGGGATGTATGGCTCCTGGGACGAATGTATGGAGAGCTATCTGGCGGGGTACCAGTATTGGCAGGAAGACGACGCCCAGGACCCGGATTCCGCAACGGCTGCCCGGCGTAAAATCTACGAGGAGCTACAGGCCGATGACGAGAATCCCTACGAATTGGATTGGAATACGTCCCTGGTCAAAACATGGTAGAGCGGGAGGGGGATCCTTGAGGGATACTCTCGTGACTTCAAAAAATAGAGAGCGGTTGCCATGCCGCTCTCTATTTGGTGTGCGCCCCGTCAAGTAGACAATGGAATCCTTCCATGGGACCGTTATCTGCGCAATGGGCAACTCGAGACATACTATTACTATTTAGCCGTTATTTTTGGCTTCTCGATATTCTCTGGGGGAGTATCCCGTTTTTTCTCTAAAACATTTTCCGAAATGGCTCATTTGACGAAAACCCACGGCAGCGGCAATATTCCCGACAGGCTCATTTGTCTCTTTCAAAAGCTGCGCGGCTTTTGACAGCCGATATTCCGTTAAGTATCTGTAAGGCGTAGTATTCATACCCAACTTAAAACAGCGGGAGCACTCCGACTTGCTTATATTGGCGCTCATGGATAAGTCAGTCAGTGTAATATCTTCCGCATAGTGTTCTTCAATAAACCGGAGGATCTTTTGCATACGGAGATGAATGACGCTTTCTTTTCGTTCTTGCGGGAGCGTGATATTTTTTCCCATGATCAGCCAGAGGGAGGACAGCCGCACTAAGACTTCATACGCATAGAAATCCGTCCTGTTCTTTTCAATTTGTACCAACTGCTGTAATAGTCCTGTTACCTCCTTATGCCACCCGGCAGCGAGTGTAAAATGGACAAAAGGCAGACGGCCATTGGTTATCACGCTGTCCACAAAATCTTTTGCAGGACTTCCGGCATAAAATTCAAGAAAATACGCCGGAAAAAGAAAGCTGTTGTAATGGCAGTTTTCAAGCCGCCGTACATAATGTACCACATCTTTGTTGATAAAAAGCCCTTCCCCGGCGTGTATTTGAACAGCGCTATCAAATGTCTTTACTTCGATTGTCCCGTCCAGCACATAGATGAATTGTAGATCTTCATGCCAGTGCATCACTTGAAATCCGGGATTTCTGGGATAAGAGTTGTCGTTGACAACATCAAGGACAAGGTAAGGAAAGTCCGTGTCGATATTCAGATTAACCGAATTGATATAGTTTTCTCTGTTCGAGTCCATTTTTTTCTCCTTTGGGAATATTGCGATAATATCCGGCGATTTTATGATAGCGTAGCCGCAATTTTTGTGATAAAATTATAATATTCCAAAAGAAAAAAGTCAAGACGGGAGGTAATGAAAATGGCAGATATTATTGTTTTGTTTGAAGTGAAGCCTACCAAGGCCGGAATGAAACAGTACCTTGACCTTGCAGATATGTTGAAGCCGATGTTGGCTGGGTTCGAGGGGTTTATCCGGGCAGAGCGTTTTTCCAGCCTGACTGAAGAAGGAAAACTGCTGTCCATGAACGTATGGACGGATGAAACCGCCGTAGAACGCTGGCGGAATATTATGCAGCACCGCATGAGCCAGAAAGAGGGAAGGAAAAAACTTTTTGAGAGCTATAAGATAACCGTCTGCTCTGAAATCCGCTCTTATACCGACACAGATCGCATACAGGCTCCGCATGACTCAAATCTGTATTTTGGAGTGGAGGGTTGATATGCAGTACATCAGTTATTATCAATCCCCCATTGGCAACATTCTTTTGGCGGCTGATGACATTGGTTTGACCGGCTTATGGTTTGAGGGACAGAAATATTTTGCCCTCTATCTGGATAGAGAACATGAGGAAAAAGAAATTCCTTTGTTTGGGAAAGTAAAACAATGGCTCGACATTTACTTTTCGGGAAGAGAACCGGATTTTGCCGTGCCGCTTCATTTTACGGGTACAGCTTTTCAAAACGAGGTATGGGAGATTCTCTGTTCTATTCCATACGGCCATACCGTGACTTACGGTGGGATTGCAAAGCAGCTTGCCGCTAAAAAAAGAATTTCCCGTATGTCTGCTCAGGCAGTGGGCGGCGCGGTAGGCCACAATGAAATTTCAATCATTGTTCCCTGCCACCGAGTAGTCGGCACAAATGGCAGTTTGACAGGATATGCAGGCGGTATTGATAAAAAAGTCAAACTGTTGACTTTAGAAAAAGCGGATATGAAATCATTCTTTATCCCAAAGAAAGGAACAGCACTATGAAGCCAGCAAATTTAGAAGCAATCAATCGTTCCTTTGCGGTACAGGCGCCCAATTTTGAAAGCAAAACTGGTAATTTTACAAAGGAAGAATACTTAAACTATACCCTCTCATGTGTTGCTCCAGATAAACAGGACACCGTTTTAGAAGTGGCTGCCGGAACCTGCGCCTGTGGGCGTTCCTTTGCTCCATTGGTGCAGACCGTCGTATGTTTAGACGCAACGCTCCCCATGTTGCAGATTGGAAAGCAGAAAGCAGACAACGATCAGTTAAGCAACATGATTTTTGTAAAAGGCTATGGGGAAGAACTTCCATTTTTGAACGACAGCTTTGACATTGTATTTTCCCGCCTTGCCTTTCATCACTTTACAGATGTAAATACTGTATTTTCTGAAATGGTACGAGTATTGAAGCACGGCGGCAAGTTGGCAATGATTGACATGGAGGCCGCCGCCACAGAGTTACGAGACGTCGAAGATGAAATCGAAACGCTGCGCGATCCCTCTCATGTGCGGAATATGAGCAAGGCCGAAATGACAAGCCTGTTTACTGCGAACGGCCTTTCCGTGAAAAAATGTGAAACCACTGAAATGCAACAGAAATTGAAAAGTTGGCTTGCACTTACAAAAACGCCGGAGAGTATTCAAAGGGATATCACAAAACGGATGCAAGCAGACATAAGCGGCAAAGAAAAAACGGGATTTTCCCCGTACATGGAAGATGAGGATATTTTCTTTAATAAAAAATGGGTTCTGATAGTCGGGAAAAAGCAATAGCTGCGCCAGCCGAGCGGTATACCGCATGATAGAACAGTTTATGGTTAGTCCCTGTCCAGCAGAAGGACTCGGGCGGGAGCGCCCTCGGCTTGATCCAGCTTCAACGGCAGGCAGAATAGCGTATATATGCCAGGGTGGATAGAATGCAAATCTAAGGCTTCCAGGATGACCATGGAGTTGGTTTCCAGCAGAATCCGGTGGGTACGGCTGCAATCGGGTCCGAAGGGAGCCACAGAATTATAATCGATTCCCAGACAGCGAATCCCAAGGGAGACGATATAGCGGGCTGCGTCTGGGGACACGCCGCAGAATGAAGGGTCAAATGGCCCGTGATAGGGACGGTGGCTGTTGGGGGTCTTCAGCAGAAGGCGCTGTGTCCCATTGGGAATATTGCCCATAAGGTCCTCAACCTCTACGGCTCCGGTGGCGCAGGGACAGTCAAGCACGAGACAGTCCCCGATGAAGTGGGACAAATCCATTTCGCCCAGCCGCTTTCCGTTGGAAAGAAAATGGTAGGGGGCGTCTACGTGGGTGCCGGTGTGAATCCCCATGGTAAGCTGGTGAAGGTTAGAGTCGGATTCTTGCCCGATGGTTTGAATCTGTTCCAGAGAAAACAGGGGATCCCCCGGCCAGATGGGAACCTCTCCGTTGAGAGTGTGGGTAATATCGTGATAGCGCATAGCAGCATACCTCCGTGCAGCGAATTTCGGCTTGGCCAGTTTTGGTCATTGTACCACAGTTTTCATGGTTTGCCAAGCGGATGATTTCTTGTGCATCCTGTACATTGAAAGAAACGCAAGAAAATGAGATAATCGTCCTAGCATAGTGGGTCGCATCGACATTCTATAGCGGAGGGAAGACGATGAAGAAAAAAGTGCGGGTCGGAGTTTTTGGAGCATACCGGGGACGGACGGGGATCGAAATGCTGGCGCAATATGAAGATGCGGATCGGGTGGCCATCTGCGATAAATTGGAAAAAGAGCGCAAGGCTGGCAACGCTCTGGAATGGAGGAAGTCATGAAGAATCAGGAAGCCATGTTAACATTTTGTCTGGAGGCGGGGGCATATAAAGCAGCGGTATTGCCGGTGGAGAGGATTCCATTTGATAAGGGGTTAAGGGCCTACTGCGAGGCAAACTATTGCGGCTCCTACAAGAAAAACTACGCATGTCCCCCCAGCGTCGGGGATCCGGACGCAGTTATCGCCAGGGCAAGAGACTATGAGGAGGCGCTGATTTTCCAGACCGTTGGAAACTTGGAGGACTCCTTTGACGTGGAAGGGATGGAGGAGGCGGGCAAGAGGCACAGTGCCGTAGCCGAGGCCATTCGAGGGCGGATCGAATCCCAGGGAGAGCAATTTTTGCAGCTGACGGCCGGCGGGTGTTCGATCTGCCCGGTGTGCGCCAAGGTGGAGGACAAGCCCTGCCGCTTTCCCGAGAGAGCGATCTCATCCCTGGAAGCTTACTGTATGAACGTGTCCCAGCTGGCAGGGCTGTGCAAGATGCGGTATATTAACGGTCAAAATACGGTAACCTATTTTGGAATGTTTTTGCTAAAAGGTTGATGGCTGTGAAATTCCACACGACTATAAAAGGGAGGAAGAAAGAACAATGGAGCGAAAGGAAGAGTATGTTGTCGGATATCTGGGCGGTTCCATCACAGAGGGAGCTGGCGCCAGCTGTGACGCCGCCACATATCGGAGCCGGGTTACAGCGTGGCTTCAGGACACAAACCCTCAGTTGAAGGTAAAGGAAATCAACGCGGGGATCGGGGGGACAGGATCCTCTCTGGGCGTATGCCGGATGGATCACGATCTTCTCTGGGCCAACCCGGATCTGGTCTTTGTAGAGTTTGCCGTCAACGACGATTCTGTGGAGGAGACATTGTGCCTGCGGTCGGTGGAGGGGATTGTGCGCAAACTGCTGGCCCACAATCCGGAAGTCCATATCGTATTTCTATACACCATAACAAAGAGTTACATAGATCGGTTTTACCAAAAGGGGGCCCTGCCCGACGCGGTGAAACTGCACCAGCGCGTGGCAGAGTATTATGGCATTCCGTCCATCAATGTGGGCCTTGCCCTCTATGAATATTTGGAGAAGACAGGCGCGGCGGTGACGGAGTATCTGCCGGATACGGTTCATCCCAACGACCAGGGGTATGAGCTGTACGCCAAGACGATCCAACAGGTTTTTCCGTCCCTCCGGTTTTTGATCCAAAAGCCAAGCGCGCCCTTGACGCCGGGAGCATATGAGCAGGCGTGTCTGCTGCCGGCAGAGGGATTGGCCCAGGGACCCTGGAAGGTGGGAGACGGGGATATGATGGGACGGTTTGAGAGCTTTATCGCCTGTGACACTGCGGGGGCGGAGCTTATCGTACCCTTCACCGGCACCCTCATCGGGATATACTGGACGATCGAGCAGGACAGCGGGGTGATCGAGTACTCCATCGACGGAGGACCGGTCCAGCGCCAGTCGGCCTGGGATCGCTACGCCCTCTCGTTTAACCGCGCGTGCAGCACTGTATTGGATACCCATTTGGAGGAAGGGCCGCACCAGCTTCAGATCCGTATCGCCGGGGAGAAGGATGCGCAATCCAATGGCCGTTGGATCCGCATCGGTGCATTTTTAGCTTGTCCATAGGCGGGGCCGCCTCGGGCGGACGTTCCCACAGGATAAAAAAAGCGCTCAGGATGAGCGCTCTAAGGGAAACTCGGCGGTAAAGGTTGTGCCGTGAACACTGTCGCTGGTGACGGAAATCCGCCCGTGGTGAGATGCGACAATGCTTTTGGCAATGGCAAGGCCTAAGCCGTATCCGCCCTGCTTGCGGTCCCGGGCGCCGTCGTCGGCGCGGTAGAATCGTTCGAAGATATGGGGGAGCTGCTCTTTCGGGATTGGCTCCCCTGTATTGTTGACAGAGAGGCGGACGCGATCCTGGGCCGATTTCAAAAGTAAGGTAATGGCGCCGTTGCCCTTGGCATATTTGCAGGCGTTGTCTAATAGAATGACGACCAGCTGCTTAAGCTGGGATTCATCTCCCTTCATAAAAAGGTTGGGCTCGATTTCGCTGTTCAATGTCAACCCTTGCTCATATGCGATGGATTCAAAAGGGAGCAGGCTGCTCCAAACAGCGTCACTCAGATTGAAATCTGCGTACAGTATGCGCGCGCTGCCGTCATCGGATTTGGCCAGAAACAGGAGGTCATCCACCAGTTTTTTCATGTGGATGGCTTCTTGTTTTGTGTACTCCACCCATTTCAGCTGCGCTTCGATGGTGTCCGCGCGGTGGGACTGTAAAATTCCGATGTTGGCGAGGATGACAGTGAGAGGGGTTTTCAGCTCGTGGGATGCGTCCGCGATAAATTGCCGCTGCTGTTGCCAGGCAAGCTCCACAGGGCGAAGCGCCCAATTGGCGAGAAACAGGCTGATGAAAAAGAACGCGGCCAGTCCTCCGATGCCGACGAGGAAGGAGGTTAAGATGAGGTTCATCATGGTTTGCCGCTCACTGGTTATATCCACAAACGCAATTTTCGCTCCGCCGGCCGTCTGTATCCGCTGATACCGAAGGGAGAGGGAATGGAGAATGCCGCTGTCCCGCCCTTGCTCCGACACACCTTGCACAGCGTTGGACACCAGCTCATCCGTTGGCTCCACGGTCTCCCCCTGGACGGAAAGAATATTTCCGGATTCATCCAATTGCACACAAAAAACCGGGAGGATCGAGGACGGTTCTCCGGGTTTGCGCTTGTCCAAATCCAACTTTGGCAATAGCTTTTCATCCCGGCTCAGCGCGTGTTGCAGAGCTGTCAGACTGTCAGACTGCATCCGCCGGTAGCTGGAAAAGCAGATGACGATAAATACGATCAGCAGGACAAGGCTGACAAGCAGCATCGTGATCAGGATAAACTTGCGCCGTAACTTTCGAATCACGCGGACTCCTCCTCCAACCGGTATCCTACCTTGCGCAGGGTGGCAATACCCGCCGTCGATCCTAAGAAATAAAACTTTTTGCGCAAAAAGGAAATATATGCCTCCACATTGTTATCTTCCGCATCGGATTCGACGCCCCACACCTTTGCGAGAAGCTCTTCCTTTGGGACGATGACGTGAGGGTTGGACATGAGAATCTTCAAAACTTCGAACTCTTTATACCCTAAATGGACAGACTTGGCGCCGCAGTGGAGATCATAGGTGGACAGATTCAACGTCAAATCAGCGAAAGTCAGCTCCTCAAAAATAACGCCGGCCTGCCGCCTGGAGAGAGCGCGCACCCGGGCGAGAAGTTCCTCCGGCGAAAATGGCTTTGTCATATAGTCGTCGGATCCGCAGTCCAGCCCGCGAACTTTGTCCGTAATCTCATCCCGGGCCGTCAAGAGTAATACCGGCGTTGCCACTCCCTGCCGTCTGAGTTCTCGAACCACGTCGAAACCGTTTCGCTTTGGCAGCATGACGTCTAGAATGATAACATCATATTGCCCGCTCAGGGCATAGTCTAGACCATCCGCTCCGTCATAGACCACATCCGACATATATTTCTGTTCTGTCATGATCTGGGCTAAGGCTTCCGCGAGATGCACCTCGTCCTCCACAATTAGAATGCGCATGAGATCGATCCTTTCCATATCTGGTGTCTTGTTATTATCATAGCATAGGAAACTCGTTCTTGTCTATAATCATAAGGGGAAAAGCTGAAAATAGTCTGAAATGGGTCTTTCAGACTGTTTTCAGCTTTGCGCTGTATGATAGAGGTGAAAACAGAAAGAACGGAGGGTTTCCAATGGCACAAGTTGTTTTTGAACGAAATGAACTAAAATATGTATTAGACGGGGACACGTGTGCGGCGCTTTCCGCTGCGCTTCAAAGTCGCCTTATCCCGGACCGATACGGCCAATACACAATTTCCAGCATCTATTTTGATACGAAGGACTACCAGTTGATTCGAACCTCGCTAGAGAAGCCTGTCTATAAAGAAAAATTTAGACTGCGAAGCTATGGCGTACCGGGACCGGAGGATTCTGTATTTTTGGAGTTGAAAAAGAAATACAGAGGGGTCATCTATAAGAGAAGAGCCGTACTCTCCCTAGCGGAGGCCGATCAATATCTGCTCCACGGAAAACAGCCGGCGGAACAGACACAGATCTTGCGGGAAATTGACTGGACGGTGCGGCGCTACTCTTTGCAGCCTAAAGTTTTGTTGGCGTATGACAGGAAAGCCTTCTATGTCGAGGCGCAACCGGACCTCCGGGTTACCTTTGATCACGATATCCGATGGCGAAGGACGGCGCTGGATTTGTCCGCGGGAGACCAGGGGCAGCTGCTTCTGGAATCAGGAATGGTCTTGATGGAGATCAAGATTCCCGGCGCTATGCCGCTATGGCTAAGCCATATGCTGGCGGAATTCGCTGTATTTCCCACATCCTTCTCCAAATATGGAACTTGCTACAAGAAAATACTCCTTGAAAACCACAACAGAAAGGCGGGGAAAATCTGTGCTTGATATGATTTTTAACAGTTTAACAGAGGGGACGCTAACCATTGAAATTTTTCTACTATGCATTGCGGTATCGCTGATTCTCGGCCTTGGGATCGCTCTCGTCTATATGTACCGCAATACCTACAGCAAAAGCTTTGTCGCAACGCTGGTTGTCCTTCCGGCGATGGTCCAGATCGTGATCATGCTAGTCAATGGAAACCTGGGAGCTGGAGTCGCAGTCATGGGCGCCTTTGGTCTCGTTCGATTTCGCTCCGTTCCCGGCACTGCCAAGGAAATAAGCTGTATTTTCTTTGCCATGGCTGTCGGTCTGGCAACGGGAATGGGCTATGTGGCATTTGCGGTGGTTTTCTTTATCATTATCGGACTTGTGACCATTCTTCTGTCCAAGCTGCGCTTCGGTGAACCGAAGGGGGAGGAACGGGTTTTAAAGATTACGATCCCGGAAAATCTAGAGTATGATGGGCTTTTTGATGATCTCTTTGCCAAGTTTACCGAGTCGGCTGTTTTAAGTCAGGTCAAGACTACCAACATGGGGAGTCTGTATGAACTACAGTACCATGTGTACCTTAAGGGAAAGGGGATTGACAAAAGCTTTCTAGATGAGATTCGATGCCGAAATGGCAATCTGACAGTCTCCTGCGGAAGGGTTGCGGCGTCGAGGGAAGAGCTATGAAGCGACAGAGGGGAGGAGCGGAGATGAAAAGGCGGAGAACGGGATGGAAGCTTTGCGCTTGTTTTCTCGCCGCCGTGGTGCTTGTCACTGCGGGAGGATGCGGCGATCAAGGGGATACCACATCCTCGCAGAATCAGAGCAGTGCCGGTGGGGATAGCGCCAGCGGAGATAGCCAGTCTCAGACTGGGGATGTCACAAGAACGGATATGGCGGTGGAATATAAGGAAGACGATATGGACGCAGACTGGGACTCTTCGGAGGCGACCACGATTGCGCTGGCCGGATCCGCTGTGTCCATAGAAGGATCCGGGGCTTCCGCTCAGGGGAGTGTCGTGACCATATCGCAGGCAGGAGTCTATGTTGTCACCGGCACATTGACCGATGGGCAGATCCTGATTGAGGCGGATAAAGAGGATACGGTGCGTCTGATCTTAAACGGTGTGGACATCACCTGTTCTGACAGTGCCGCCATCTATGCGAAGCAGGCGGATAAATTGATTCTTACCCTGGCGGAGGGTACAGAGAATACCGTTGCGGACGGTGCCGCGTACACGGGACAGATCGACGACGAACCCGATGCCGCTATCTTCAGCAAAGACGACTTGACCATCAATGGAACGGGAATTCTTCGGGTGTCCGGCAATTTCAACAATGGAATCGGGACGAAAGATGATCTCAAGGTAACCAGTGGAACCATCGAGGTTACGGCGGTCAACGATGGCCTCCGCGGACGAGACTCCATAGCAATCCTGGATGGCAGCATAACCATCGACGCGGGAAATGACGGCTTGAAATCCAATCGCGATGGCGACACAGAAAAAGGCTGGATTGTGCTGGATGGAGGCAGCTACCGCATCACGGCGGAGCACGATGGAATTCAGGCGCAGACACAGCTGGTGATCCACGGGGGAGAGTATACCATTACGGCGGGAGGCGGCAGTGGAAACAGCGGATTTGTGAAGCGGCAGTCCACGGCGGAGGACACGGGGGAGAGCTACAAAGGACTTAAAGCGAGCGCCATTACAGTCACAGGTGGAACCTTGACGATCGATGCGGCGGACGACAGCGTACACGCAAATGGAGACGCTCTGCTGGAAGCGGGGACTTTGTATCTCTCTTCCGGGGACGATGGAGTCCATGCCGACGGAAACCTTACGATCACCAGTGCATTCATTGAAATCTCCAAAAGCTATGAAGGGCTGGAGGGGGCCTCCATCGACATCAACGGAGGAACGATCCGGCTGACAGCCAGCGATGATGGCATCAACGCCGCCGGTGGCAGCGATAGCACAGGTGGCGGCGGCTGGATGGGACAGGATTCCTTCCGGTCGTCCGGCTCATATTATATCCGGATAACCGGTGGTGTCACAGTTGTAGATGCCGCCGGGGATGGCCTCGATTCCAATGGTAATTTGTATATCGATGGCGGAACGGTTTTGGTGAACGGGCCGACTAGCGGCGGAGACGGCGCCTTAGACTACGAAGGTGTCTGTGAGATCACAGGCGGGATTCTGGTGGCTGCGGGCAGTTCGGGCATGGCGCTAGGGGCATCGGATTCTTCCAGCCAAAATTCACTCATGGTCTACTACACAGGCACACAAGCGGCGGGGACTATGGTGAGCCTTGTGGACGATCAGGAACAGGTGGTGGTGGCGTTTTCACCGGCAAAGGAGTATCAGAGCGTCGTTATCAGTGTACCCGCCCTAGTTCAGGGGACGACCTACCGTTTGTACACCGGGGGCAGTGTGACGGGGGAAACGGTGGAGGAAGGCTTTTACAGTGCTGGTACCCTGTCGGGAGGCACTGCGTTGACGGAGGTGACGCTATCAGCCATCACCACGTCCATTTCGCAGGATGGCTCCGCTGTCGCAGGCGGATTTGGCGGAATGGGTGGATTTGGTGGAATGGGCGGTGGCCAGATGCCGGGCGGCCGCGGTGGCCGGGGTAATATGGTACAGGACGGCTCCATGGAGATGAGCGGCATGGAGCCGCCGGATGGGCAGAACCTGCCCGGCGCTCTGGACGGTGAAGATTTGCAAGATAAAACCCCGAGAGGCGGCAATAAAAGCTAGAGTTGCATCTTTTCAATGGGTCTGATTTATAGTATAATAAGGTCGAGTATGATGCAATGCGCGGATGCGCCGGAATGGGAGGTTGTCATGAAAGAGTATTCATTTCGACTGGTGGACTCAAAACGTCACGGTATCGGTAACTTTCCGTGGGCCGATACGAAGGTTGGCAAGCGGATTCTAGTGAGCGTCGAGGATAATCGCGGCGGATACACCCTGTACACGGACAATTGCGGTGAAAGCTGGCAGGAACGGAGGGGGTGTACCCGCCCTCATATGGTGGAGCTTCCGGACAAGACTTTGTTCGGGGTGGGTTTCTCCAATGTGGCGGTGGGTCACTTCGATCCCAGCAGACAGAAACAGATTCCCTATCTTATGAAAATCATGCGCGCAGAGTCGATGGATGCACTGCTGGAGGGAGACATCCAGGTTAGCTTCGCCCAGGTACACATTCCGGACTTGGCGGTGGGCTACGGGGACAGCCAGGACCCAAAGGAGTATCATACCGGCGTGACGGGGCAGACGGTGATTGCCATGCCAAACGGCGATCTCATCGTGCCTATGTATGGACAGTTTAAGGCGGACAAGACGAAACTCTCGTATTTTCAGAACTATGATTTCTATCAGTACAGAGTGTGGTGCGTCATCTCAAGGGACAACGGCCGGAGCTTTTCCTATCTGTCCACTGTGGCAGACGTGCAGACATACCCCTGTGATCCGGAAGCGGAGGGGTACTGTGAACCGGATATGCTCCATCTGGGGAACGGGCATCTTCTCTGTGTCATGCGGACGCAGGGACACGAAGTGTATTCGGCGCTGTATGCCTCCCATTCCTTTGACGGCGGCATTTCATGGGAGCCGCCGCAAGCGATTTGTCCATACGGCGTTCTGCCGCGGCTTGTGCGGCTTTCGGACGGAGGGATCCTCTGTGCTTCCGGCAAATGGGGGACGTTCTTCATCACATCGCCGGACGGAGGCCGGACATGGTCGAAGCCCTATGCGGTTTCGGATAACAGGGGGCAGTGGGACCGAGGGCCCTCCGGCTATGTATCGGTGTGGGAGACGCGGCCGGGTGAAATCCTCCTAGTCTGGGATGAGACCGAGGATCAGGAGTCAGAGGACATTAAGCCGGGAGAGCGGCGGATCGTGTACATGAATCGGTATCACATTACCGCGGATGAGGCATAAAAAAGACGTTCCTGAAAGGGAGTAGCCCATAAGGAAACATTACAAAATTTATGACTTCTACCAGGTTAACGGAAAAACAGAAATGCTATGTAAGAAGTTCGCCGATTGCATAGCATTTTTCATTTTCGTCCATATCATAAACGGAAACCACGAGGATCTGTATGACGCTCTAAGAGACGGGAGCGCTGATCTGATACGTAACGATCAGAGACGTGCCTTCACAATCTTCGCGAAAATGGTTGACAGATCAACTAACATGGTGTATAGTTGATCTGCCAACCAATGGAGGTGGTCATATAGATACAATAAAAAAGAATATCAGCATTCTATACAGACAGTTTCAAGTGTTTCTCAACCATGAGCTGGAAGACAGCGATATTACGGCCATAGAGCTTATGTACCTTCTTGATTTGTATAAACAGGATGGGATAACACAAGATGAGTTATTAAAGGAGTACTGTATAGATAAAGCCGCAAAAACCAGAGTTATTCAGAAGATGGAAAAGAAAGGCTTGGTTCAAAGAGAAGTCGCCGATGGCGATAAACGGGCGAAAAAAGTGTTCCTTACAGAAAAGGCAAATGGATACCGCGAGTTGATCAGCAATATTCAGAAGAAATGGTTGGAAGCAATGTGGACATCCCTGGACGTCACGGAAGATGATATGAAAATATTTGTGAAAGTATTAGCAGCTGTAACGGAACGGGTGCAGGAGATCAATCAGGCAAAGGAGTTTTGATTATGGCAATGACAATGAAAGAGGCAATGGGAGCAAGACATACGGTGCGTAAATATATGGACAAACCGCTTCCAGAAGAAATTGTTAAGAAGCTAAAAAAGCGGGTTTCAGAAAATAATGAAGCTTATGGTTTGGCAGTTGAACTTAGAACAAATGACGCCTCTGCGATAAATGCATTGGTTAAGGTGCTTATGACAAAAGGTGTGAAGAATTTCTTTGTTTTAAGCGGAGCAGATACGCCGGGGCTTAACGAAAAGCTCGGTGAGTGCGGCGCGGATCTGATGCTGTATGCGCAGACTTTAGGGCTGAATACATGGTGGGCCGGAGGCGTATATAACAAAGGAAAATTAAATGCCGAAGCGAATGGAAACAAGGTGATCGGTGTGATTGCGGTAGGCTATGGCTCTGTGCAGGGGACTCCTCATAAATCGAAAACATATGCGGATGTGGCAACTTATGAGGGAGAAGCGCCGGATTGGTTCAAGGAGGGCGTGAGGGCAGCGCTGCTTGCGCCGACGGCAATGAATAAGCAGGACTTTACAATAACCGGAAAGGGCAGAAACGTGCGGATACGCAGCAACAAGGAAGGCGCATACAGCGGCGCGGATCTCGGCATTGTGAAATATCACTTTGAAGTGGGTGCCGGAGCCGAGAATTTTATATGGGATAAATAGGCCGAAATATTGAACCCAATATCATGTAAGAATGGCCTCTGTATTTCTTTATCTGATCAGGAATGCGTATCTTAGGAGCAAATTTGATATGGAACTATTATTGACAGTTGTCGTGACTTTCTTCGCGGGCATGGGCGCGGGACTGGGTACCGGATTTGCCGGGATGAGTGCCGCTGCTGTGATTAGCCCAATGCTGATCACCTTCCTTGACATGGAACCCTATATGGCGGTGGGGATCGCGCTGTCCTCCGATGTGCTGGCCAGCGCCGTATCCGCATACACCTACGGCAAAAACAAAAATCTTGATATCAGGAACGGCCTGATTATGATGGCGAGCGTCCTGGCTTTTACCGTGGTGGGCAGCTATGTGGCCAGCCTGATCCCGCCCGCCACCATGGGGAACTTTTCTGTTTTCATGACCCTCCTGCTAGGGATCAGGTTTATCGTCAAGCCCGTGATGACGACGAAAGAGGCAATGCAGGGAGCCTCCGCAAAAAAGCGTGCGGTTCAATCTGTGGTGTGCGGCGTTCTGATCGGTTTTATCTGTGGATTTATCGGTGCAGGCGGCGGCATGATGATGTTGCTGATTCTAACCTCTGTGCTGAGATACGAGCTGAAAACCGCTGTGGGAACCAGCGTGTTCATTATGACCTTCACCGCGCTGACCGGCGCAGTCTCCCACTTTGCCATTGGCGGTGCGCCTGATTGGACCATCTGGACACTCTGTGTCGTGTTTACCCTGATCTGGGCGCGGATCGCCGCCGTCTTTGCCAACAAGGCCGCGCCCAAGACACTGAATCGGGCCACGGGCATCGTCCTTACGGCGCTGGGCGTGGTGATTCTCCTTTTCCCTGGCTGACATCCGAAAACCGTTTACGGCAGGCCGCCAAGCGAATAGTGTGATTTATGAACATTATATCAAGAATAATTCTAAAACCTCAATCTAACCTCAACAATATGCAAATGTTATTTGTGGAATGGGAGTTATGGGGTTGAGTCGAGGTTGGATTGAGATAAGAGCAATAATAAAGGAACAGTATAGGTGCAAACCTAAAAGGAATACTGCGGAAGGGGTGAATCATATGCTCTGTTTGAAAGAAATATACAAGCAATATAAGACAGGTGAGCTGGTTCAGAAGGCGTTAGATGGAGTCAGCCTGAACTTGCGCGACAACGAATTTGTTTCCATTCTTGGCCCAAGCGGTTCCGGTAAGACAACCCTACTCAATATTATCGGCGGACTTGACCGCTATGACAGTGGAGATTTAGTCATTAACGGAATTTCTACAAAAGCCTATAAAGACCGGGATTGGGATTCGTACCGGAATCACACGATTGGATTTGTTTTTCAAAGTTATAATTTGATTCCACATCAGTCGATTCTCTCGAACGTGGAACTGGCGCTGACGATTGGTGGGATTTCAAGGGCAGAGCGCCGCAATCGTGCAAGGAAAGCGCTGGAGGAGGTTGGACTGGGAGATCAGCTCCATAAAAAACCGAATCAAATGTCCGGCGGTCAGATGCAGCGGGTGGCGATTGCCCGTGCGCTGGTGAACAACCCGGATATTCTGCTTGCCGACGAGCCGACCGGAGCGCTGGACAGCGAGACGAGTGTCCAGGTCATGGAGCTGCTGGGAGAGGTGGCGAAAGACCGGCTCGTTGTGATGGTAACGCACAACCCTGAGCTGGCGGAGCGGTATGCAACGCGGATCGTGAATCTGCGGGACGGACGGATTATTTCGGATTCCAATCCTTTTGAGATGAAAGAGGAAGGAATGGCAGAGCATAAAAATATGGGAAAATCTTCGATGAGCTTTCTCACGGCGCTAGCGCTCAGCTTCAATAACCTCAGGACAAAAAAGGCGAGAACGATTCTGACGTCATTCGCGGGTTCTATCGGAATTATCGGGATCGCGGCGATTCTGGCGCTTTCCAATGGAGTCAATGCTTATATCCAGTCGATTGAGGAGGATACGCTTTCCGAGTATCCGCTCCAGATTCAAAGTACAGGCGTTGATCTGGCTTCTATGGCGATCCGAGCCCAGAATGGGGATGGGACAGATGCCGAAAAAAGCGGCGGCTCAGATGAAATCCATGTGATGCAGTTTGTAACGGATATGTTTTCCACATTGGACAGCAATGACCTGGAATCGCTGAAACAATATCTGGACAGTGGGGACAGCGGAATCGAGCAGTATGCAAATGCCATCGAATATACCTACGACGTCACGCCGCAGATTTTCCGCGATGACGGGGATTCGGTTCGTCAGGTCAATCCGGATAGTTCGTTTAATGCTCTTGGGTTTGGCGCAGGGGCCAGTTCCAGCAGCCTGATGTCGTCCATGATGAGTACGAACGTGTTTTATGAGATGCCGGAAAATGAAAGCCTGTACAAAAATCAGTATGATGTGAAGGCAGGACGGTGGCCAGAGCGTTATGACGAGTGTGTTCTG
Source organism: Clostridiales bacterium (assembly GCA_019423265.1). The sequence goes on along the minus strand of JAHZBS010000010.1, from coordinate 9,663 downwards.
GTGCTGACAGCGTCAGGAGGAATCAGCGATTTCCATCTGTATACGTTAGGGCTGCGGGATTCGATGGAGCTGGAAGAAATGATCCAGCAGTTTATTGCGGAAGAAAAAATCGAGACTCCGGGAGATATGGGAAGTTATACATACGATGACATTCTCGGAACGGAGTTCAAACTGGTGAACAGTGCGGATTATTATCAGTATGACAGTCAGTACAGCACATGGGTGGATAAGTCCGAAGATGAAGCGTACATGAAGAAGCTCGTACAGAATGGCGAGACACTGACGATCGTCGGCATCGTACAGCCTTCGGAGGACGCAAGCGGCGCCGCGCTTACAACAGGAATCAATTATCCGTATTCCCTCATGGAGTATGTCGCAGGGCAGGCGGCGGAGAGTGAGATTGTCAAAAAGCAGCTGGCGGACGCGGATACCGATGTATTTACGGGCGAGGCGTTTGGCAGTACCGGCAGCCAGAGCGATTTTGACATGAGCACGATGTTTGAGATTGATGAATCCGCGCTACAACAGGCATTTCAGGTTGATACCGATGTGTTTTCCGGAATGGAAGCTTCTCTCAATCTTTCCGGCGCGTTTTCCGATATATCCAATACCATCGACTTGTCCAGTGCGCTTGACGTATCCTCCATCCAGATCAGCCTGCCGGATATGCCGCAGATCAGCATGAGCGACCTGCTGGGGAGTGTGGAGATAAATGTAACGTCCGGGGAGCTTAGAGAACTTGTGTCCGGGCTTCTGGAAGGATATCAGGAGTATGCGGCGGCGAACCCGCAGGCAGATTATGCAAAACTGGGCGAGAACTTCAGCGCGTACCTGAACAGCGATACGGCGAGAACAATCCTTTACGATTACATCAGCCGTATCATTCAGGAAAACGGGGATATCTCCATATCTACGGAGCAGCTCTCCGGGCTGATCCGGACAGTGATGTACGGGTATCAGGAGTATGCAGAGCAGATGGGATATACAGACCCGGATCAGTTTGACCAGTACTTGCTGGAATATCTGCAGACACCGCAGGCGAGGGCGATTCTGGATACATGGGCGGCAGAGAATCTGCAGATCAATGGGGATATCGAGATTACGGAGGCGGATCTCACCAGGTTGGCTTCCGATCTGGCAGTCGGCTATCAGAGCTATGCGGCGGAAAACGGTCTGGCCGACCCGACAAAAATGGGAGATTATTTTCTGGAATATCTGGCGACAGAGGACGCACAGCAGAAGCTGGCCGACGGGCTTGGCGCGATGATTGATACCGACAGCTTGCAGAATCAGGTTTCCTCTTTCATGCAGGGCTATATGCAGCAAGTGATGGCGTCCTATGGTGCGGCGATGGGAAGCGCATTGGAGACGCAGATCAGCAATGTGGTTGAACAGATGATGGACCAGCTTGCTTCCGAAATCCAGACGGCGATGCAGCAGTCCATGAGTACCTTTGGCACGGAACTGGAAAATGCGATCAACATTGATGGAGACGCATTTGCGGGCGCGTTCAAAATAAACATGAGCGGGGATGAACTGAGAGAGCTGCTGACGGCGATGAGTACCGTCGGGTCTGCAAGCTATGACGGAAACCTGCAGAAACTGGGGTATGTGGATTTTGGGAAACCCACCACAATCTCCATTTATCCAAAGGATTTTGAGAGCAAGGAGTATATTGTAAACATCCTGGATGAGTACAACAGCAGGATGAAGGAAGAAGGAAAAGAAGAACAGGTGATTACCTACACGGATATGGTAGGAACACTGATGTCCTCAGTGACAGATATCGTAGATGTTGTCAGCTATGTCCTGATTGCGTTTGTGGCAATTTCCCTGATCGTTTCCTCCATTATGATTGGCGTGATTACCTATATCAGCGTACTGGAACGGAGAAAAGAAATCGGAATTCTGCGTGCGATGGGAGCGTCGAAGCGGAATATTTCCCAGGTATTCGATGCGGAAACCTTCATCATCGGACTGTGCGCAGGGCTGATGGGAATTGGACTGACCCTCCTGATCCTGATACCGGGAAACGCGCTGATTCATTATCTGGCAGGTACGACCACGATCAATGCTTCGCTTCCGGCGTCAGCCGCAGTCATTCTGGTGCTTCTAAGCGTGGGACTTACCGTGTTGAGCGGGTTGATTCCGTCCAGCAAGGCAGCGAAGAGTGACCCGGTAACGGCGCTCAGGTCAGAATAAAGGCAGAACCGCCGTGGACGGCAATGGCCGCACCCCCCGGATGCTGCGGTTTTTGCGCCTGTGTGAAGAAGGGGTTCCCATGGTAAGGATACAGATAAGAACCGTACGATCCGGATCTCCCGCAGGCTGAATGAACTGAAAAAAGAAAGCAAATGAGAACCTTTGCTCCGACAAAAGGACTGGAACTCAGCGACACAAAGAGAGGATGCCCCTCCCTATGACATCACTCAATCATAGTTTTGGGACACCCTCTTCACCTTTACTTTCTTATGGATAGCCGCCTAAAGGGAGATATCCCTTGCAGGAGCGTCCTTTTTTTATGCTTTCCCCGAGGCGTCCGCGTCCTGTTTGCGGATCTGCGCCCGCTTGATTTTGCCGCCGAGAGTCTTGGGCAACTCATCCACATATTCTATGATCCGCGGATATTTATAGGGAGCGGTCACATGCTTCACGTGGTTTTGTAGCTCCTGGGTTAGGGCATCCCCGGGCGCATACCCGGAGGCTAAAACGATGGTAGCCTTGACCACCTGCCCTCGGATGGGATCCGGCGCCGCGGTGACTGCGCACTCAACAACGGCCGGATGCTCCAGCAGGGCGCTTTCCACCTCAAAAGGCCCGATGCGGTAGCCGGAACACTTGATCACATCGTCGCCGCGGCCGACAAACCAATAATATCCGTTGCTGTCCCGCCAGGCCACGTCGCCGGTATCATAGCAGGAACCGCCCAGATTGGCCTTCGTCAACTCATCATCATGGAAATACCCGGTAAACAGACCGGTGGGCATCTGCTTGTCGATATCCATGACGACGATGGAGCCCTCGTCGCCGTCCTCACAGAGATTCCCTGTGGCGTCCATGAGCTGGATGTGATACAGCGGGGAGGGTTTCCCCATGGAGCCGGGGATCGGTTCAAACCACTGAAAGTTAGCCAGCATAACCGAGGATTCACTCTGCCCAAAGCCTTCGCAGAGCTTCAGCCCTGTAAGGTCATACCAGCGCTTGAACACTTCCGGGTTGAGCGGTTCTCCTGCGATGCAGCAGTGCTTGATGCAGGAGAGATCAAATTTCGTCACGTCCTCCTGGAGCATGAAGCGAAACATCGTAGGCGGCGCACAGAAAGTGGTGACCTGGTACTGGGTGATCTTCTGAAGAAGCTTGAGGGGGACGAACTTGTCCATGTCATAGGCAAAAATCACGGCGCCGCAGATCCACTGTCCATAGATCTTGCCCCATCCGAACTTGGCCCAGCCGGAATCGGATACGCTCATATGCAGCTTATTCTCCTGGACCTGCTGCCAGTATTTCGCAGTGACGATGTGGCCCAGGGGGTAGGAGAAGTTGTGCCGAACCATCTTCGGCATTCCGGTGGTCCCAGAGGTGAAGTATACGAGCATGGTGTCGTCCCACCTCGTCGCCTCCGACCCGGAGGGGCGTGGAAAATCAGGGGAGCAGGAGGCGATCTCATCTTCCAGCCGCCTCCACCCCGGGCGGTGGTCCAGGATCGTGATCCGGTTCTCTAAGGTGGGACATTGATCGAACGCCTCGTCCACCTGGGTCAGGACAAAGGGATCGTTGACACAGATGACGGCGCGGACTCCGGCCGCATTGGCCCTATAGACGATATCCTTTTTTGTCAGCTGTAGCGAGCCGGGGATCAGAATGGCGCCAAGCTTATGTAAGGCTGTGGCCGCGATCCAATACTCCCACCGGCGGCGAAGGATGAGCATCACCACATCGCCCTTGTGAATCCCCAGCTGCCGCAGAAAGTTAGCGGTCTGATTGGACAGCCGGCGGATATCGGAGAAGGTGAAACGGCGTTCCTGGCCGTGGTCGTCACACCAGACGAGAGCCATCTTGTGGGGATCCTCCTCCGCCCAAGCATCCACAATATCAAATCCAAAGTTAAAGTCCTCCGGAACGGTCACAGCATAGTTTGTTTTAAAATCCTCGTAGGACTCAAATTCCATTCGCGGTAAAAATCGGTTCAAGAGCATCCTTCGTCCTCCTCATTCCATAGGTTCTGCGATGACAGTCAGAAAGCGAGCCTTGACAGGCCCGACACATCGCTGCCCGTGAGGGTGCATGGGATTGAAGTAGATAGAATCCCCTGCGCTTAAGATGAACTCCTGCTTGTCGAAGACCACCGCGACGCTGCCCTCCAGTACCAGGTTGAATTCCTGGCCCCCATGGGACACGAGGGCAGCTGGCGCGTCGGACGGATCCAAGGTGACCAAGAGAGGCTGCATCACTTTATCCCGATAGCGAAAGGCCAGATCCTCAAACCGGTATCCCGGATAGCGGCTTATATCTGAGCCCTTCCCCCGGCGAACGATGTGATAGGTATCCAGTTTGGCGGAGGCGCCGGTCAGAATCTCCGTGAAATCCACGCCGAATTTGTTCGCAATGTGATAGATTGTACTGATAGGAATATTTTCGCCGTTTTCCTCGTATCCCAGATAGACGGACAGGTCAATGCCAAGCTCCTTCGCCAGCGATTCGGGGGTATATCCGCATACTTCCCGAAGCTCTCGAATTCGGGCGGCAATTTGCTGTAGATCTTGCAGATCATTGGCAGAATCGGTCATGCAATCGCGCTCCTTTTTCGATCAACGGCAGCCGTTGAATAATGTATTTTTCTATTATACTTTGTTGTCCGGAAAAATACAAGAGAAAAAAGGAATCAACAGCAATCAAAAGTCCGAGACTCAAAGAGCGGAGTCTTCCAGCCGATACCCAAGTTTCGGGATGGTTGTCAAACGGCCATACAGATGGAGTTTCCGTCGCAGCCGTTGAATATGGACATCCACGGTCCTGGTTTCGCCGGTATAGTCATAGCCCCAAATGGCTTCCAGAATCCGGTCCCGTGACAATGCGGACCCTTTGTTGTGGAGCAGCAGCGCAAATAGAGAAAACTCTTTCGGCGTTAGGAAGACTTCGCTCCCATTGCGGACGATACAATGGTTTTTGAAATGGATTTGAATCTCGCCGTATGTAAGGGAATGCGCGGGACATGATCTGTGATGGACGAGGAATTGAATCTTAGCAAGTAAATCCTGGATCCGGAATGGCGTTACAATGTAGTCATTGATGCCATAGTCGTAGGCCGTGACAGCGTCATCCTGGCCTGACACCATAAACAAAATCGGGATCTGATATACAAAACATTTTTGATAAATCATAAAGTCCGTAACCGCGGACCGGGAAGTCCCCATTATAACCAGGGATACGGTGTTTTGTTCGAGCTGATATTGGATATCGTTAAAATCGCTGCGAAGGATACCTGTATATTTCTTGGGATCCAACAGCTTTAGAATATGATTGGATATCGTGTCATCGGATTCTGTGATAAGTATTAAATGCATGGAAATCCCCCCCTATTTTTTAACAAATTATATCATATTTGAAATTAAACTTCAAGCACATGGATATAAAAACGGATAATATTTGGGGAGAATTTTACATTTTTTTGATGAAAATACCAGGGAAATATGATATACTAAACTGTAAACAAAGTTTAGCGACGACTGGCTGCGATAACTTTTGGCGGGATGGATCGAGTTATATCATAAAAAGGAGATGGCGTGCGATGGAGTGGAACAAAAGGAAGGAGCGCCGCGTGTATCTGCTGCTGACTCTAGTATGGCTGCTGCTTCTCACAGGAGTCATTTGGTATATCGCCAGCAGAGGGCAGGAGCGAAAATTAGAGAGCGATATCATCCAAGGGTGTGGGGATATCACCCGGTTTCACACAGATCTGTATACGTTGAACGTATCCCTTCAGGAGTTGAGAAAAGCGGATACTGTGACAGACGCGGCGATACGGAACATTACAAAAAGTTCCTATGCTTTGCAGATGGGCTTAGTCTACTCAGGTTTAAACGACCGCGCTGTCTCTCAAAGCGAGGCGTTTTTGGGGAGGCTGGTACAGACAGCCAGCCATTTGGAGCAACAGGCTAGCGGCGGCGCCGTAAGCGGAGCCGCGGCGGTGGAAGCGCTGGAGCGCAATCTTCAGATGGACATGGAGGAATTGTGTGCATTGCTAGCAGAGGCATATGAAAAGACGGAGGAATTTTTGGCATGGCAGAAAGAAACGTATGGGCTAGAGGGCCCCAAGCAGCGATCACTGCAAGAAAAACAATCCGATCTGGACATCATGCGGGAACTGTACAAGAGTATAGTGGATGCGATACCGGAAATGGCATGGGAGGGGTGAGAGCATGAAGAAAAGAAGCTGGATTATCGGTTGCCTCATCGCGGCGATAGGCATAACCCTTCTCGCCGGCGTCCTCTGCCGGCAAAGGCAGCTTAGGGCAGAGCGGGAGGAGAATTTGGCAGATGCGGTGGACGCATTTTACAGCATAAGAGACAGGACGCGCGCCATGGAGATCGAGCTCGCGTTCATACAGGATGCGCAGGGAGAGCAAACCGCCGATCTGTATGGCTATGTAAAAAAAGCGGGAATGGAGATGCGGCACCTTGCATGGCGGATCGAGGAAGCGGAGCTGCTGCGGGCGGCCAATTATCTGGATACCGCGGCGGAAAGCGCTGATTGGAGTTCGCTTCCGGATCTGGCCCAGAGGCTGAACGAGAAGATTGTGCAGATGGAAAAAGCGTTGGAGGATAGCTACGGCCAAGACTTTATTGCGCGGGCGGAGGCGAAGAGAGCGAGAGCCAGAGATAAGGCACATTATCAGGAGGATATGGCGAGACTGCGGACATTCGCGCGGGAGCTGGCAGCCGAATTCCCGTGACGCTTGACTGCCAACAGAAGACGAGGAAAGACGGGCCGCTTGCTGGCAGGCTGTCCTGCGTTGACAACCCTGCAAAAGTATTGTATACTAACAAGCAACCGCTGTCTGTGCCGGAGCGTCACAGATAGCTCTCCTGGCAGAAATTTGCCCCGTCGCCAACGCTCCGGAATGGAGCGTGTTATGAAAAGCGTAACCCTCGCGGACATAGCTAAAGAGACAGGATTCTCCGTGAATACGGTTTCCCATGCTCTTCACGATAAGAAGGATATCTCAGCGAAGACAAAAGAGCGGATTCAAGCTGTGGCCAAAGAGATGGGCTATATCCGAAATAGTTCAGCGAGCTCCCTGCGGTCGGGAAAGACAAAAAGTGTCGCCATCATCATTGGCGATATCTCCAATCCCCATTTTTCCATTATGATCAAGGAGATGGAGACGCTTCTTCGAAAAGAAGGCTATACATCGTTTATCTTGAATACCGACGAGGATGAGGAGATGGAGTGGACGGCCATTACATCGGCCATCAGCAAGAATGTGGATGGTATCATACTATGCCCCGTGCAGAAGACGGAGCGGAATGTTCGATATCTCTTGGAGACGGGAATACCGTTTACGCTGATAGGGCGGCGGTTTGACCGGATTCCGACCCATTACGTCGTGTGCGACGACGAGAACGGGGGATACGTAGCCGCATCCTATTTGCTCTCTGAAAAGCATCGGCGGATTTTGTTTTTAAACGGCGGTGGGCATATCTCCAGCGCAAGGGAAAGACTCCTGGGAATTCAGAGGGCCTTCGTCGAAAATGGGACCCCCCTCGAGCATCTGCGGGTGGTGACCATACCGGTTGTCAATTCCAATCAGGAGGCGGCCATCATCCAGATTTTGAAGGAAAACATAGATTGTACGGCGATTTTATGCTTTAGCGACATTATCGCCATGCAGGTCTGCCATGGGCTTGGCCGGATGCACGTGTCCATCCCCGGCCAGGTATCCGTCGTGGGGTTTGACAATATAGCCTCGACTTTTTCATTCCCCATGCTGCTTTCCTCTGTCACCTCCTCAAAAAATAAAGTATCGGAGGAAGCGGTCAAAATTTTGTTGGCTGTGATGGAGGGGAAGGGGGAAGCCTACCGGCAGGTGGTGCTGCCTACAAAAATTATACTGCGGGAGACGACAAAATTTACAGGCGGGTCTTGACGATCCGCCCTTTTTATAGTATCATTACATTAACGATAATGTGAAGAGGGTGGAGAACGGTGGACCGAACCTTGTATGATTTTATCCAGAAGAAGAAACATCACGTGTACAGGAGGGAGCTTTCGGTATCCCTAGACTTTGCTGGAAAGACGCCGGAGGAGAGGATGGCGTTGCGCTTTGAGAAGCTTTGCGAGGCGGAGACGCCGGTTATTCTGCCGGGGGAAGAGATCTGTTATCTCCGCACGATCTCCAAGATTCCGGATATTTTTACCGAGGCGGAGTGGCAGGAAATCCGGAAAACGAAATATATCCACGAACTTGGCTATATGTCCAATGTCTCGCCGGATTACGAGAGCGTCATCCGGGAGGGGCTGCTGAAACGGCGGGAAGCGGCGGATGAATACGGCCGGCGCGACATCGACGCCATTTTGGGCTTGGCCGACCGGTATCGGGACGAGGCGGAAAGGCAGGGGCGCAGGGACATCGCCAAAACGCTGGAGCGTGTGCCCCGCTATGGCGCCACCAGCTTTCGAGAAGCTCTTCAGTTTTTCCGGATTCTCCACTTTTCTCTCTGGCTTGAGGGCAACTATCATATCACGGTAGGCCGGTTTGACCAATATATGTTTCCCTATCTGCAAGCGGATATGGAGAAGGGACTTTACACGGAGGAGTCAGCGCTTTCGCTTCTCGAGGATTTCTTTCTGTCCTTTAACCGGGATAGCGATTTGTATCCGGGAGTCCAGCAGGGCGACAACGGACAGAGCATGGTGCTTGGGGGAATGGGTCCGGATGGCGGCGATGGGTTCAATCTTCTGTCCAAGCTTTGCCTCCGGGCCAGCGAAGATCTTGCGATGATCGACCCGAAGATCAATCTGCGCGTCAGCCACAACACTCCTCTGGAAGTCTATGAGATGGGAACCCGGCTGACAAGGGCGGGACTTGGCTTCCCGCAATATTCCAACGATGATGCGGTGATCGAGGGGTTGACAGAGCTGGGGTATGATCTCCAGGACGCGAGGGATTACGTGGTCGCGGCCTGCTGGGAGTTTATCATTCCCAAGGTGGGAGCGGACATCGCCAATATCGCGGCGCTGTCGTTTCCCAAGATTGTCGATACCTGCCTTCACCGTCAGCTTGCGACCTGTGACACCTTTGAGGATTTTATGGCGGCGATCCGGCAGGAGATTCAAGACGAATGCGGCAGAATCTGTGATTCGGTCCGCAATGTGTGGTTTATTCCGTCTCCCCTGTTACGTCTCTGTATGGGCGAGATCCGCTACCGCAATGAGGGAATTCACGGGACCGGAATCGCAACAGCGGCGGACTCCCTCTATGCGATTCAAAAGTATGTGTATGGCCATGAGATGGATCCGGACACGCTCCTGGATATGATCGACAGCGATTTTGAACATCACGGAGAATGGCTGCCCAAGCTCCGCTATGAGACGGAAAAGATGGGGAATGATGTGGACGAGGTGGATACCATAGCCGTGGAGCTTCTCGATGACTTTGCAGA
>JAHZBS010000001.1:19751-52405 GCA_019423265.1 Clostridiales bacterium | reverse complement strand
CACATCGAGGTTGACTTCTCATCTTTTTTTGGTTCACTTCATTTTAACACATACAAAAATTTCTCAAAAATGTGATGAAAGGTACTTGACAAATCGCAATGTATGTATCATATTTCCTCAGCCTTTAAGGTAAAAAACGGCAAAACACTTTTTACTTGCCAAAATTTATGCCGTCTTTCATACTGCCTGCACAAACCTCAAAAGCATACATAGACGAGCCGAAAGGCTTGTCAATTCAGAGCCAATGTGCCGTGTTCGATGTCGCTGTATCATCGGACACGGTGGCGGCTCGGAAAGGAGAAAATGCGTATGAAAGAAGACAGAGAGGGTGCTGTTACAAATTTGAAAAATCAGGTCATTGCTTTCTTTGACAACTGTAACGAAGGTAGATATGGAGCGCAAGAGCGAAACAAGGAATCCTGCTTGCGTTTTGCAGAGTATTTAGGCGAAAATACCAATTTACAGAAGATGAAAAACGCCGAAGCGCGCCATCTGTACGGCTACGTTGAACATATGAAAGCCAAGGGGTTAGCGCCATCCACGATTATGACCGATCTCTCGGGTATTCGATTCTATTACAAGCGTAAAAGCTGCAAAAACGAATTACCCACCAACGACAAGCTGAATTTAGACAAACGTGAAACCGGAAAATACGACCGTGCGTGGTTGCCCGGTGAAATTGATCGTTGCTATGCTCTTGCCAATCTCAAGGGTAGAACAGACATGCTTCACTTCGGTCTTAGAATCGACGAAGCTACCTCGTTAAAGCTGACTTATCTGAAGCGTGCATTGAATTACGGTCAACTCATGGTAACGGGTAAAAGCGGCAAACAGCGCGTAATTACTTTTGACGAAAGAGGCAAGCATAGGGCAATTATTGAGAAGTGGTTATCCTTTGCAGAAGCCGGCGGCAAGTACCCCACGGATTATCTGATCTGTGATAAAAAATGCAGAAGCGTGGAAAAAAAGAAAAAGAGTATGCAGAATTGGCTGATCCGTATGAAGAAGCAGATCCTCGAACCCAATAGAGCTGAGTTCACCGAACCCGGCAAGAAGCCGAGAAGGGATACCATTTCCTTTCACGGCTTACGTCACACCTTTACACAGAACTATTTGACCCAACTTAGTTATATGAAGCCCAAGGATGCAAAGCTGAAAGTTAGCCAGGCACTCGGTCACGAAAGAACGGAAATTACACGGGTATATATTAGCGACAAGAAGAATTGATTGACCTTTTGAATAGATAAAGGAGGAGTTCAAAACACCCAATCCATACAGCACCGCCGGGAATACTCTCGGCGGTGGAGGGTGGTGTTACCCTTAGTAAAGGAGGACACAAAATGCATGAACAACTTCAATCTGTGCCGATACATGAAAAAGTGACTTTAACAATAAAAGAGGCAGCGGAGTACAGCAATATTGGTATCAATAAGATCGATTCTATGCTCCGTTCTCCAAACTGCCCGTTTGTGCTTTTCGTCGGTACAAAGAAATTAGTGAAAAGAAAAGAGTTTGAGCAGTTTATCAGCGAAGCTTTGATTATCTGACAAAATCAGTTCAATAAATTCATAAATTTAACAATTATCTCTTGAGAAAGGGCGTACTATGTGATATAATTATAATGTAGTAGTATGCTCTTTCTTACGTGAGAAAGGAGCATATCATTGGGAAAGAATCTCAAAGGCAAAGAATGTGGTAAAGGAATTTACCAAAGAAAGGACGGTTTATACCACGCCCGCTATGTAGATAAAGCGGGCAAACGACATGAAAAGTATTTCAATACTGTTCCCGAAGCACGCGACTGGATTGAAGAAGGCAAATACGCTGACACACACGAAGGCGTTTTTATGCCAACCGAAACAACGGTTGATGAATGGTTTGAATTTTGGATTGAGAACATTGTTGGTGACTTAGCTCCCAACACACCCCGAAACTACCGCGAGCAATACAAATTCAATATCCAACCTGTTATCGGCAAAATGGCGATTGCGAATGTAAAACCTATGCACTGTAAAAAGGTGTTACTGCAAATGGATAAGACCTACGCAGGATCTACCATCCGTCAGACCTATATCACGATGGGCACAATGCTGAAAGCGGCTCTAATGAATGATCTGATACCAAAGCACCCAATGAACGGTGTGCGATACACAAAACCTGTCAGAGCAAAGGATGACATTCACTTTCTTACCCGTGAAGAACAGCGCATCTTCCTTCAAACAGCCAAGCGCTCTCATAATTACGAGCAGTACGCCCTTATCCTTGAAACTGGATTACGCACAGGTGAACTGATCGGACTTACTTGGGATGCGGTTGATTTTGAAAAGCGAACGCTGACGGTAAACAAAACATTAGAATACAGGCACAAACAATTATCCTGGCGAGCCGGACCGCCGAAAACGCCGCACAGTTATCGCACCATACCTTTGACAGACCGTGCATACGAAATTCTCAAAGGAATATGGGATAAGCGAGAAAACAGGAAAGAATCCTCTCTTCTGTCACAAACCTTGGAATACATTGACAGGCGAACAGGTACAACCGCACAGCTTGTTATGCGAGATCTCGTTTTCATAAATTGGCGTACAGGAGCACCGGCAAAAAACAGTTCCTATGACACCCATCTTTACAAGCTGTGTGATGAAGCGGGTATTAAGCATTTTTGCATGCACGCTTTACGCCATACTTACGCCACAAGAGCAATCGAGGCAGGTATGCAGCCAAAGGTGTTACAAAAGCTACTAGGACATGCCAGTATTCAAACTACTATGGATCGTTATGTTCATGTGACAAGTGATTCAATGGATCAGGCTGTGAAGCAATTTGAAAACAATCGGGTTTTGGAGGCATCTTGATATAAATCAATGCAAAAATGGCGTAAAAATAGCGTAGTAGCCAAAAGGCCAAATGCCGAAAATCCTTGCAAATAAAGGATTTTTTAAAGGAGAATGAGATAAAATGAAATTAGGAATCGTAGGACTTCCCAACGTGGGAAAAAGCACTCTGTTCAACTGTCTGACCAAGGCGGGTTCCGCTGCGGCCGCAAATTACCCCTTTTGTACCATCGACCCCAACGTCGGCATCGCATCGGTCCCCGACCCGCGGCTTGACGCGCTGACCTCGATGTATGCATCCGCCAAGACGACCCCCGCTATCATTGAATTTGTGGATATCGCCGGCCTGGTGCGGGGAGCCAGCAAGGGAGAGGGCCTTGGAAATCAGTTCCTGTCCCATATCCGGGAGGTAGACGCCATCGTTCACGTCGTCCGCTGTTTCGAGGATGACGACATCATCCACGTGGATGGGAGCGTCGATCCGCTTCGCGATATAGAGACCATCAATCTGGAGCTGATCTTCTCCGATCTGGAGATGCTGGGGCGGCGCTATGCCAAAGTTCAAAAATCAGCGAAAGCTGACAAAGCGTTTCTGCCCGAGCTCCAACTGATTGAGCGTCTACAGAAAGCCTTGGAGGATGGGCAGCGCGTCAAGAAACTGAGCTTCACCGCGGAGGAACAGGAGCTTCTGGACGGCTTTGGCCTTTTGACCTCCAAGCCCGTCATCTACGCCGCCAACGTTCTCGAGGAGGATTTGGCGGATGACGGCGCTTCCAATGAATATGTCCATAAGGTTAGGACCTTTGCGGCAGACGAAGGGGAAGAGGTCTTTGTCGTCTGCGCGAAAATTGAGGAGGAGATCTCCTCTCTGGACGACGAGGAAAAGAATCTTTTTCTGGAAGAACTGGGGTTGCATGACTCTGGATTGGACCGCCTCATCGCCGCCAGCTATAAACTGCTGGGCCTAATCAGCTATTTAACGGCAGGCCCGACGGAGACTCGAGCCTGGACCATCCAGCGCGGCACTCTGGCACCACAGGCCGCTGGCAAGATCCATTCTGATTTTGAGCGAGGCTTCATCCGCGCCGAGGTCGTCTCCTACGACGATCTGATGGCCTGCGGCTCCTATCCCGCTGCGAAGGAAAAGGGTCTCGTGCGCTCGGAAGGGAAAGAGTACGAGGTCAAAGATGGAGATGTGATCCTATTCCGATTTAATGTATAGGGACTGTAGCAAAACAGCATGAAAAAAGAACGCCGGGGACTGCACTCGGCGTCTTTTTTGTGGTAAAATCGTTGTGTGGAAACTCTCCGCACAGGGCGTTTAGCCGCTGTTCCCTCCGCTATCCCCCCGGTCGTTGCAAACTTTCAGGAGCCCCTGATCAATGTAGGATATCGTGACGGTTATATATGCGTTTAGTGTACCATTTTCAACCCACCAACTTCGCTATAATGTCATGGAAGTCAAAAAAATGAAAAAGGAGTGCTTGAAATGAGTGCATTTGACAAGGTGATCGGCTATCAATCCATAAAAGAAGAGCTGTTGCAAATTTGTGATCTGATTCGAAATCCGGATGCCTATCGTCAACTTGGTGCAGAAATTCCTCACGGGGTCATCCTGTACGGAGCACCCGGCATGGGAAAGAGCTTGATGGCAGAATGCCTGATTGAACAGTGCGGCTTACCGGTCAATCGTATCCGAAAGGATACGGGGGCAAAAAGCTTTGTAAAAAGAATCCAAGATTCTTTTCAGAGTGCCAAAGAACAAAGGCCGTCCATTATTCTTCTGGATGATATGGACAAATTCGCTAACGAGGACGAGCGCCATTCCGATGCAGAGGAATATGTTGCTATCCAGGCCGGCATTGATGCTGTGAAAGGCAGCGGAGTATTAGTGATAGCAACCGTGAACAATATGCGCAAACTGCCGCATTCGCTGATTCGGTCCGGACGGTTTGATCGAAAGATTCGATTGGAAACTCCGGGAGAAAAGGATTCTGCCGATATCATACTTCATTATCTGGATCAAAGAGCCATTGATCCTGCACTGGACCAAGAGGATCTGACGCATATGCTGAATTACAGCACTTGTGCGGAACTTGAGACCATTGTCAATGAGGCAGCCGTCTACGCCGGCTATGCGAGAAAATCACAGATCGAGATGGAGGATTTATTGAAAGCGGTATTGCGGATGCAGTATGATGCACCGGACAGTTTAACAGAAACCTCCGTCCACCAAAATCGCATGATCGCCTTGCACGAGGCAGGACATCTGGTGATTTCGGAGGTGCTGATGCCAGGGAGTATCGGTCTGGCATCACTGCGTGCCTCCGGCCGAAATTCCCCAAACGGCTTTGTTCGCCGTTGCAAAGAATATTCCTGCCCGGAAGATTATGTTTTAATGCTATTGGGCGGCAAGGCTGCCGCGGAGCTGTATGGCAGGGGAACCTATGCCAGCGGCTGCGAAAGCGATATCCGCCGGGCATCTGAACAGATTCGGGATTTGATCTCCGAAAGCGGTGCGGCTGGTTTTGGCATGGTGGATGTGGCAAACCAACAATTTCCGGAAACCTCCGAGAGCATGAACGCCCGCAATGAAGCAGTTGTACATGCGGAACTTAATCGAAGCTTAGGCCGGGCAAGAGCCATTCTCATAGAAAATCGTACATTTTTGGAGAGCACGGCCCAGCTTCTGTTGGAGAAGGAAACACTGCTGTATTCGGACATCCGCAAGCTGCGTGAAACCTGTTATCCGAGTAAACAGATAGGATAAAGCAAGATGTTGTGAGTTATTTTTAACCCACAGTATCTTTCACAATGGGCAGTACCGTGGTACAATTATTTACAAAAAGGATGTGATCCCATGCCGAAACAGCCAAAAAAGCTGCTGATCCTCAACATTCTGGACATCCTGCGGAAGTATTCCGACGAGGACCATCGGCTGAGTCAGAAGGACATTGCCGAGATACTGAAAACCGAGTACGATATGACCGCAGATCGGAAGGCCATACGGCGGAACATTCTCAATCTCATGGACTGCGGCTACAACATCGAATACAGCGAGTCCATCCGAATGGTGTCGAATCCCAAAACCGGGGAGCCGGAGGAAAACTACCTGTGGTCAGATTTCTATCTGGAGCGGAATTTCACCGACGGGGAACTGCGGCTGCTCATCGACAGCCTGCTGTTCTCCAAGCACATCCCTTACAGCCAGTGCAAGGAGCTGGTGGGCAAGCTGGAGAGCCTGTCTAATGTGTATTTCCGCAGTCGGGTGAAGCATATTGCCCGCCTGCCGGATGACAAGACTGACAATAAGCAGTTATTTCTCAACATTGAACTGCTGGACGAGGCCATCAGTCGGGGACGGAAAGTCAGCTTCAAGTATCTGGAATACGGCACGGACAAGCGGCCGCACATCAAAAAGCGCCCGGATGGCACGGAGCGGGTATACATCATTTCCCCCTACCAGATGGCGGCGAAAGAGGGAAAATATTACCTCATCTGCAACTACGACAAATACGACGACATTTCCAACTACCGGCTGGACCGCATCACGGATCTGAGGATTCTAAGTGAACCGGTCAAGCCCTTTGGAAAGCTAAAATGGGCCAACGGCCGGACGCTGGATCTTGCCACCTACATGAAGGAGCACCCCTATATGTACGCCAGTGACAAAGTGCGGGCGGTGTTCCGGGTGGCAAAGCCTATGGTCAGCGATGTTATCGACCTGTTCGGAACGGATGTGGCATTTTCCGACGAGGACGACACCGGCGTCACAGTGACGGTTTTTGCCAGCGAGATGGCTATGGAGCAGTTCGCCATGAACTTCGCCCCGGATGTGACGGTGCTTGAGCCCCAGCGGCTGAGAGACAAAGTCAAAGGTGACTTGACACGGGCGCTGGAGAAATATAAATGATGGAGGGAAAGAAATGGGATTTTACACACTTGATAAGGAAGAACTGACTCTTCCAGAATTTGTTACAAAATATGGAAACAGCTATTATACCGACCAGCCCAGATACATTCCGCGTGTCGGACAAAGCAGCAGAGCCGTTGAAGATACGATTGATGACCTGCTTAAGAATGGAATCAAGAAACCGGAAAATGTTGTCCAAATTCTGGCATGGAAACTTGGGAAAATAAAGCACCTCGAGAGTGAAGACCACTTTGTATATGCACAGGACTGGAAGAATGCAGAGCAGTTTGAGGTATACCGTTACAACCAGGAATTCGATATTAAAACAGTAGCAGAGTATGTTGTGGGCAATATCACACGCCTTGAAAAAGAGGCGGACACGGACCCGCAGAAGGTTATTTGTGAATTAAGAGATTTGCAGATCAAAGGACTTGGAACGGTATATCTAATTACATTGTTGTACTTTATCTCGCGGGGGAAATATCCGATTTATGACCGATTTGCCATGATGGCAGTTCAGGCAATCTGCGAAAACAAGATGCCCGGAGATTGTGTAGCCATCTCGGAGCTACCCGAAAAAAATTCGCACACTTTTCAAACGGTGTTTGAAGATTATATGATTCCCTTCATCAAAAAATTGGAAGATATCTTTGGAGCCGCGTATCAGGAAAGTCGAGATATAGACCGTGCGCTCTGGGTTTACGGGCATGCATTCCATGTGAAATAATGTCTCCTCACGACGGACACCCTTGGCAAAGAACGATCCTCCCGCTTATTTTTCTCCAGGAAGGACGACCGCACACTCAAAGACTCTTGCCCCCTTGGGGAGCGCTTTATAATATGCGGCAGAATGAATATGTTTTTTTAATTTGCCAGCCTCCTCCTGATAGGATTCAGGCCTTCGCCTCGAAACCCGAAGGGCTACGATCACAGTCCTGTGCGTGTCAGCACACGGCCTCGCCACCATGTGATATTCATTTTCCCGTTTCTGATAGTGCAGCGCAAAGTGATACCGCTCAAGGCTACATCCGGCATATCCAAGCATAAAGGTCTTGCAGAGCAGTGTCAGATCATAGCCCTGGCGTATGTATAATTCCCGCAAATATCGGCGAAATTGTGCTTCAAATCCCGGAACATTGCCTGCGTGAATGGCCTGGCTCATCCCCGGAAACATCATGTTGGGAAGGCGGAAATATCCGGCAATCGCCGCCAGCGTAAGCCGCTGCAACAGGTCCCGGCAGGTCCTGCCGGCCACCTCCGTTGTCCCATCCTCCTCATTGAGTCTTCCCTTTTGCCCTGCCAGGATGACGCGCAGAAAATCCTGTTTTCCTTTTAGACCGCGCTCATCCATGGAGATATAGTCTTCTAGCTTAAAGGAAACGGGATCTCCGTTCAGCAGCGGCATAAGGAGATCCGCCATGTCTGGCAATTTTCGTGTTATATAATCCTCCAAAAGATGCTGTATCTCTCGTTCCCACACGGCGGCCGGCCTTCGCTGCGGCCTCAAATACTGTACGGCCGCCCGAGAAAAAAAGATCCCCTTTCCCAGAAACGGATAGGTACACGCGACACAGCCCCCTTCAATATAGTGAGAATATTCATACCAGGCGTTTAAGATGGAGGAGACGAATCCGATAGCCTCCCGGTGATACCCGTAGCGAAGTCCCTCCAAAATAGGCAGGTCATAATCGTCAACAAGCACCAGCACTTTTTGGTGATAGCAGGCACACAGCGCCTTTAGCAAAAAAGACGCCGCCCAGTACACCCATAGCACAATGTCGGAATCAGAGGTCAGCATCTTTTTGACAACTTTCAAATCTGCGGCGGAAATATAGCGCTCGTCCATAACCGCTTGATTATCCGCGTATAGTTGGCGCATCATATCCTTCCAGCTTTCCTGCATTGCCTCCAATGTGGTTCCACGCAGTTCTCCTAAGGATAGAAAAATTGTCGGCTTCTGGCCGCGCTTTTCTCTGATACCCAATAGACAGGTACTCTTTCCGCTTCCCCGCGGCCCTGTCATGAGAAAAATCGAAGTCTCCTCTTTCACCGAATACGATGGATACTCACTATCGTCATAGTCCCAGTCCGCGTTCTCTTTCTCTTTTCTTCGCCCAGACGCATACATGACCTCTTATCCCCTCCACAAAACATGCTATTTTCAAGTATTATATCACACTCAAGAAAGAAAGAGAAGATGTTTTTGTGAATTTTTGTCAAATTATTTTTAAATATACAAAACTATTTTAGCTATACTACACATTCCGTTGCCTGGGAAACGAATTAACAGATTGCCCAACCGCCCATCCTCTTCTCACAGGCCTCCGCAGCCTGCGGCTATGGTGACGCTGGCTCTTGGCACACGAATGCAATTTCCCTCCACATATCGAATGGGATCGAGCCCTGCGCTTTTTTCATCCGCTATTATCATCCACCGGTTTGGAAGCCTCTTTCCCGGCCAAGTCTCCAGAATGACCTCGCGCTCGCCAAGACTCGCGTTCAATATTACGGCGATCCACGGCCAAGCATCCTGCGGCTTTCCCTCCAATGTGTAGGCGACGACCTGAGCCTGATGCGCAGAAAAATATATCTGTTGAATGCTCTCACCCGTGGGATCTCGAAAAGCCGAAAACTGCTTTCGAATTTGAATCAACCCTCGATAGTACTCCACTATTTCCCGGAAAATATTGGTACGATTCCAATCTAGGGCATTGATTCTACTTTCAGAACAATAGCTGTTGTGATCTCCCCATTTTGTTCGGGCAAATTCTTCTCCCGCCTGAAAAAACGGGATTCCCTGCGATGTCAATATAAGGGCGGCTGCTAATTTGTTCGCCGCAATCCGGCTCAGATTGTAATGGTCGTAATCGAGTATTCCATCGTTGATCGTCGCTGTTAGCTTATCCCAGAGGGTATAATTGTCATGGGCCGATGTATAGGAGATCGTCTGGGTCGGCACGCACACCGTGTCCACTGGCCCTGCCCATGCCCGGATGGACCTGCGAATCTGCTCTTCCATTCCCCAGCCGCCATTGACAAACCCCACCGTATCGCTTGAAAAAGCATTCCCCTTAATGGCGTCCCGGGTATCGTCATTAAAAATAGCGATCCGCTCGTTAAGCAATCGCGCATTGCCTTTCACCGCTGGCAGCAACCCTGGCCTTAGAGCAATCTGTCCCGCTGTCCATGGCTCTCCATACATGAGAATGGATCTGCCGCGGGGAAGCCGGTCTAGCTCCCCTCGTATCTGGTTCATGAAATCCACATCGTGAATGCCCATCAGATCGAAGCGAAAGCCATCGATGTGGTATTCTGTTGACCAATAGAGGATAGAATCCAGTATAAAACGACGGCACATAGTCCGTTCACATGCAGTCTCATTTCCACACATGGAGCCATTGGAAAAGCTTCCGTCGGAATTGGTTCGATGGTAATAATACGGCATCGTCCTATGGAAGGCCGATTCCTCCGTGAAAAAGGTATGATTATATACGACATCCAAAACAACGCCGATTCCCGCCCGGTGAAGCCCTTGAACCATAGCCTTAAATTCCCGAATCCGCACGGCTCCGTCAAAAGGGTCCGATGCGTAGGACCCTTCTGGCACATTATATTGGAGAGGATCGTATCCCCAATTGTATTGCTGCCCGTCCTGCTTGCTCTCATCCACTGTGGCATAATCAAAAACCGGCAGCAAATGAACGTGGGTAATGCCAAGATACGTGAGATAGGAAATACCGGTGGGCGCCATCCCCTCCCCATTGACTGTCGTGTCCGTCTCCGCAAAGGCTAAATACTGTCCTCGATGCACCATGCCCGATGAAGGGGACTCTGAAAAATCCCGCACATGGGTCTCCCATATAATGGCGTCTGTGCTGTTCTCACAGGAGATACGGCAGTCCTGCTCCCACCCGGGAGGGTCCGTTGCGCTGAGGTCAACCACCATGCTCCGCCACCCGTTTACGCCGGCGGCCTTTCCATAGATATCCGCCGTTTCCGTTTTGCTCCCGTGAATGGTGATCCCATAGGTGTAGTAGATTCCATGGTAATCCCCCTCCAGGCTCAGGGACCACACGCCCCTGCCCGATGGGCGGCAAGAATGAGCTCCCAAGAATGAAGCCCCCTCTTCCGAATCACTGCCTCTGGCGTACAGCCGCACCTCAACCGCATCCGCTAAAGGAGACCAAATTTTCCAGGTGGTTTTTTCCGGAGTATACGTGCTTCCCAGATCGCCGCCATCATACGTATAGCGGCGCTCAAATTCCATCGAATCATAGTATCTGGCCAGCTCTGTTGTCGACAGGCGATTCATGTTCCATTTTTCCATCAATCTCACTCCTTTGATCCCATCAAGAGCCTGTACAGCGCGGGGTACACTTGATACTCGTCGATAGCCTCTTCTGCCTGGCGCAAAGCTTCGGCGCGTTTTCCATCGCTGACTGAGCCCCGGATTCCCCGAATCAACACATTTTTCGGAGAATGGGCCATATCAATGAATTCCAAGAGCTGCACTTGGTATCCCTGCGACTCTAGCAGGCAGCCGCGAATGGAATCGGTCATAAGAGCGGCGAAGCGCTCTTTGAGTAACCCATATCGAGTCAACGCAGACTTTCCTCCCCGCAGCTGTTGATTCACCTCGTGTTGACAGCAGGGCACAGAAAAAATCATGTCCGCCTTCCAGACAATGGCATTCCATATGGCATAATCCGTCGCCGTATCACACGCATGAAGGCTGATCACCATATTTACATGTTCTTCTGTCTTGTAACCTGCAATGTCCCCAATCTCAAAGTGCAGACCATGGTACCCGTATTTTTCTGCTATGGTTTGGCAGTGCTCAATGACATCCTGTCTTCGATCGAGACCTGTGATCCGAGCTTCGATTCCTCTCACCTCTGTGAGAAAATAATATAAAATGAAGGTCAGATAGGATTTCCCACAGCCAAAATCAACGGCTGTCAGTTCTTTGCAATTCTCTGGTATGCTGTCATTTACCATCTCAACAAATCGATTAATCTGTTTAAACTTATCATATTTGGACTGGACAATCTTGCCCTCCTGCGTAAAAATGCCGAGATCCACCAGGGGTGGAATCACATCCCCTTCGCGGAGAAGATACTGCTTCTCTCGATTATGAGCTAAACTTGTCTCTTGGCACGGCAGCTCCACTGTTTTCGCATGGTACAGCTGCTTTCCTTTTTTCGACCGTTTCCACAGATGTGTCTGCTCATCGGTCAAAGCGTCCATCTGCCGGAATTGTGTCTGTAAAAACTGCAACAGCGCTGCCTTTGCCTCATTGGACGACAGATTTTCATGGAATACCTGTGTACTCGTGTGCTTTTCGATCTGATATTTTATTTCCCCTTTTATCTGAATCCGGCGGACTGCGATCTTCTGGTACCCCTGGCTCTTCTCCGGGCTGCTGAGGATAATGCGTCTGATGGTCTGTGAAAATATGCGATCCAGTATCTCCTGTAAATCTTTCATATCCTAGTGTCCCCCATTTTTTGTATTTTTCTGCCGAATACCCCGCCCATGCCAAATCATTCCCCCGCTATCGTCTTTCCTCCATCATCGGTTTCCCCCAATACCTCGGGAAATGCCCGATCCGCGATGGTCTGCACCAACCGGTTGCTGCTCATATTTCGCAGGCAGTAGGTCACCAGATAGGGATTATCCGTTACAATTCCATCGACCCCCATGGCAATCAGCTTCCGCATGGTTTCTTCCGTGTTGACTGTCCAGACAAATAATTCCTTTTTATTGCGGTGCAAGAGAGTCAGCAGATCCTGTGATACAAACGTTCTCTCCACACTGTAGCAGTCCGCCTCCTGGATACTTATAATGTTCCCGTATACCGCGGATACAATGTACTGGGTTTTAATAAACGGATTGGTCCGCCTCACAGTCTCCACGATGGATGGATTCATGGATGCGATCATACACTCCTGTTCCATCTCACACTCTTCTATGAGCCGAATCGTCTCCTCCGCCAGATTGGTCTCATGACCTGTTGCCTTGAGCTCAATGATAAGCTTCAGTTTTCCTTTCGCGTATTCGAGCGCTTCCCGCAGAGATGGGATCTGTTCCCCCTGAAAGGCGCTAGAATAGAAGCTTCCGGCATCATACTCCCTTGTCTCTTGAAAATCCACCTCCCACACATTCTTGTGGACGCCTGTTGTTCTCGCAAAATTACTGTCATGCATCAAGATTAACTCTCCATCCCTCGTCTGCTGAACATCGATCTCTGCATAGTCTGCTCCGCCCAGCACGGCTTCCCGGAGGGAGGCAATGGTATTCTCCGGTGCAAAAGCAGATCCGCCTCGATGTGCCGCGATGGAAACCCGGTCATCATCACTGTCAAAAATCACATAGTGAACTGTGGTGGCATTGGTATAGAGGAGAATCAAGGTCACAATGAGTACACCTTTCACCAAGCGGCGCCATAGATGGCGATGTGTCTCCCGCTTTGTCTTTTCGAAGGAAAAGGCATGGTAAAAGCGCGCATCATAATAGAGAGCTGCGATAAAACTGAAACTGGCGGCAAAGCCATATAAAGTAATCAATAGGGAGCTGTAGTCGTCTAGCTTTGCACAGTCCCGCTGAAAAACAATGCGTGTACTTGCCATGGGAACCCCAAAACGCACGCGCAGATACACGATCCCCAGCGCGGCTAAATAGACTGCAATTGCGATCCCCCAGATAAAGGCAAACCACACGATAAACATCCATACCGTATGAAAAAACCGACCTCTGACTAACTCCACACTCTTTTTACAGGCTTTTCGGAAGCTGTCCCCCTCCAGCGTTACCTGATGGATGCTGAAAATCCACCAGACGATGAGGATTAGAATAAGCCCGGAGGCTATTTTATAGGCCGCGTTCAACAGCGGCGTCTTCAAAATATTGTCTACGATATACCCCGGAATGCTGATGGAGCCAAAGGGACCTGTGGTCAGCGCCAGTCCCGACATAGGGATCATCAGCAGCACGAAGATTAGCATTACCCAATTTTGTGGCTTTAAAATGCGAAACGCGCGGCGCACCGCCGACAGAAATAGCTGCCCCGCTCCGGTCCACTTTCCCTGGACGCCGTTGTCGAAATACTGTACGATAGCCGTCATCTCAATAAAAATATAGACCGCGTACACACAGATTGTCCCCACTGTCAACAAAACTGCCGTGGGATTTCGCATGAGAATCGGCAGGGTATCCATCGTTAGATACCGCAGCCCCGCCTGCTGTATGGCGTAATCCAACAGCGCCTTTAGCGCAGGAATTGCCACCGCCAGGGCCGCTGATTTATAGAGCAACTCAAAGAGCAGCAGGGTACTCCAATCCCAAAAAATTAGCTTCAGTGCATTTTTGAATGTCCGAACCATACTAGGCTCTCCTCTCCGCCTAAAGCGGACCTGATTCTAAATTCTAACTCCGCAATTAGTATACCACAAAATGATATGACAATATGATATCACGGACAAATAAAGAAGTCAATTGCTCTGCAACAGCAAGGGGGGCTAGCCCACTGCGATTGTTCAGTCGCAAATGCCAGCCCCCTTTTCGTCCATCGCTGTGAAGATGGTGTCACAACATAATGCGTTTCGGCATTACGAGTCTGAGGTTTGACAGGCGCTCTCACAAATACTTCTCTGTGTAGCGATGGTTACAAGAGTGTCGCCAAGCTGTGAGAAAACAGCGCCCAAAAGATTTAGCTCATCATTTGTGAGATCGCTGGCCAATGCATTGGCCAGCGCCGTAATTGATACCGTTAGCTCACATGGATTCATTGTCTATCACCTCAGTACAGTATATGCTTGTTTTTCTTTGAAGTCGCAAAAAACCGCCTTTTGGGGGCGGTTTCGTTCCTCAGTCTTCCTCAAAGTGGTGCGCCACCACTTTCAGCCATCTTCTGATGGGGAGATGCTGCGGACACATTTCCTCGCACTGGCCGCACTCGATACAATCGCTGGCCTTTCCGAACTGCTTCGACAGGTGGCCGTACAGCATGAGCTGTGCAGTCCACGCCTTGCTGGAAAGCTCCTGCATTTCCGTATTGTAGAGGGAAAAATACTTGGGAATCCCAATGTTCATCGGACAGTGGAGTGTACAGTAGGAGCATCCGGTACATGGGATGGCAATGCTGTCGTTGATGATGTCAACCACCTGTCGGAGTGTGGCAAGCTCCTTTTCCGTCAACGGCACAAAGTCTTCCATGTAGGATGTATTATCCATAAGCTGCTCCATGCTGCTCATGCCGCTTAAAACCAGCATGACATTTTCCTGACTCGCTGCAAACCGGATCGCCCATGACGCAATGGACATGTCAGGGTTGCAGGAGCGAAGCAGCGTTTCCGCTTCCGGCAGAAGTCTTGCAAGGGTCCCTCCTTTGACCGGCTCCATGACGATCACTGGCTTTCCATGCCGTTCGGCGGTTTCGCAACATTTGCGGGACTGGATAACTTCGCTCTCCCAATCCAGATAATTGAGCTGTATCTGCACGAAATCCACCTCCGGATGGTCGGTAAGAATTTTGTCCAATACATCCGCCGTGTCATGGAAGGAAAATCCCATTTGTTTTACAAACCCCTGCTCCTTTTTCTTTCTGATAAAGTCAAAAACGTGCATCTGCTCCGCAGCTTGGCGGCGGTCGCCGCCCATATCGTGGATCAGATAATAGTCAAAATAGTGTACGCCGCAGCGGGAGAGCTGCGCTTCAAAATAGTCCTCAAGCTCTTCCTCCCTGTGGATCAAAACCAGCGGCATCTTATCCGCCAACAAAAACGCGGATCGGGGATGGCGGTCCACGAGGCAATCCTTGATCGCAGCCTCCGACTGTCCGCTGTGATAAAACCACGCCGTATCAAAATACTGAAACCCCTTTGCGATAAAGGAATCTACCATCCGGCACAAAATTTCCCTATCCACATTCTCAAATTCGCCGTTAACAAGCGGTAAGCGCATGAAACCAAACCCAAGCTTTTTCACTGTCTGTCCTCCATTTTTTTCGATACATGGTAACTGCCATACTCCATGGTTTTATATAGAATCCGGTTTAACGCACCGATGGCCTTTATAAAATCCTCCTGTTCCTGCACATCCATTTTTTCAATTAGGGCCTTTAGACCACCTGCCTCCTTTTCGAGGAAATCTGCCGCAAATTTTTCTCCTCCCTCCGTCACTTTCACCTTGACCACACGGCGGTCTGACGGATCATACACGCGCTCTACAAAACTCAGCTCCACCAAGCGGTTGACTTTTTTTGTCGCGTGCTGCTTTGTAATTTGCAGCCGCTCAGCCAGCGCCGTCATGGTCACCAAACCGCCTCCCCACTGAATTGCCCGGATGCAATAATAAAAATCCAGGTTGACGCCATTATCTAAGCACTGTTCAAATATTTTTGTAATCTGGCAGTACCATAAGGGCAGCAGATCCAAGAGTTCCTCCTGTACTTCTTTAATCTTCACCAGAATCCTTCCTCTCTCGACAAAATGCCACGATAGTATATATTGGATATTATCAACTTTGGCTACTATAAGCATATACGATATCCGTGAAAAAGTCAAGACCCTCTCGACTCTGTCCCTTCCCACTACCCGGGCGGGGATTGAGAATGAACGGCTTAAAAATTTCGGGGCCTCCGACGAAGCCAAACGCTGTATTCGATGGTATCCCCGGTCAGCTTTCTAAGAAAGAGAAAAAATACACACAGGCGTCTATCGACAAAAACGCTCGGTTCCGCAGCTTTGAGGATTCCTTCATTTGTCTGAACGAAGCAATGGTGGTCAACGCCTGCTTTAACGCAACCGATCCGAATGTGGGACTGGCAGATTCGTGCCTATGTAAGGTGCTTGAATAATTGCGTTGGCAAAAACAACAAGCCATTCACGATTCTCTTGCCGTTCGGCGCTTTGGCAGTCCCTATCGCGACCTTTTTAGGATAGGTTCCGTCCCCGTCTACCCGCAGGGACTGCGCCAGATATTCCTTCTGCACCTGCCGCACAAAATCGGGACTGTCAATGGCCAGCATGTTTCCGTGTCAATATATTCGCTGCGGGGATCCAGATTATAGGAACCGATCACGGCCATGCGGTCATCAATCAGATAGGTTTTCGCGTGCAAAGAATTTTCCCCCTGATATTCCCACAGGTTGTCCACCATCTTTAAAATAGTCTTTCTGTCGCCGGAATACGCAGTGTAGGCCACGGGATTCGGAGACGACTATATGGAGTTTGTCAAGATTCCCGTGTCGATTTCTTTCTCTCTCAGGCGATTGAGCAGACTTTTCAGTTTCCCATCCAAAATAATGTACGGAGATTGCAAGAATACGCTTTCCCGCGCATTGGAAAGAAGCTGCTCCAAAACGTATCCAACCTTCGGTTCCTTTGCGCCGGTCTGTATATCGTTATGGAAAAAGGTAATGCGATTGGCCGCATATGTGGCCGATTCATAATTGTCTGCCGCGTGATCAAACAGTTCCGGATGCTCTTTGCGATACCTGGTATAAATACTCCGCAGTTCCTGCCGCTTTTGGCTTCCGCGCCTTGTTTCCTCGGAAAAAGGCGCGCACACATCCTTTCCGTTCCATAGGCTGTCCATATATGCTTTCACATCAAACAGGACGCTGCTCCGGTCATCTCCTTGCCATGCCGTATTGTAAACCAATACATCCCGGTCATAGGACAGCGGTTTCCTGTAACCTTTCGTTCCGAAATACTTATCGCCAATGTTCCGCCCGCCCATCAGCAGCAGGCGGTTATCAATCACGATGTACTTATCATGAAGCCGGCCGTTCCAAGTCCAAGGCCGCAGGATTTTGGGCGTATTGTAGATTTTCAGTTCCATATTCGGATGGGCACCAATCGCCGCCGCATAAACCGGATGCTGATATGTCAGTCCACCGAATAATCCATCCACAAGCACACGGACATAGACGCCCCGGTCTGCCGCGTCCAGCAATGCGCCTAAAAACAAATCCGTTGATTCTCCCATGTGCATGGCATAATAGGAAACGTCTATCGTCTCCTTCGCCTCATCCAGAATGCGAATGCGGACAGACAGACTCTCGGCGGGTTCCTCCACCAAAGAGACTCTGTCTGAGCAAGGCGTCTTGCCGTAAAAATCAGCTTCTGAAACAGATTCGGCAAACTCCTTCGATACGGATCTCGAGCGCAGATATGGCAATACGCCAGTGCAAAGCGCATAAATCAGATAAAATACAATCGCATACCTTATTGCTTTCCACATTTTGATTTCTCTCTGTTTTTTCCTCCGGAAACTTAACGGTCTTCCCGCAGAAAATCCTGTATCACTGTTGCGTCCTGATAGCCCTTCTCATAGAACCGCTTCATAGCGTCCCGGTTTTTCGTCAGCGTATCCACACCACAGGTATCGTCCGGAGCAATGATACATACTTTCCCTTGGGCTTCATATTCCTTCGCCAGCTCCACCCCACGGTTGTACTGTTCGGCTCTCCGCCGCAGCCGCTCTGCCGCCTGGGGATATTTCTTTTGGATTCGCTTCGCAAATTTTACGTCATTATCTGATACCCGGACTGTATCTCTTGGTCTTGTCAAAACCAGCACCACTTTATCGCAGCCCCACGCAAACGCTTTTTCAATGGGAATCGTATCCCCCAAGGCGCCGTCAAAATAGGGAATGCCCTCAATCTCATAGGGATGGCATACAAACGGGATTGATGAAGATGCTATCAGGACGCTGTAATCGTCTTGATGAACAGCGCTTTTATCAAAATACCTGGCTTCACCGGTTCTGGCGTCTGTTGTTACCACGATGAAATCCATTGGATTTTCCATAAAACTCTGATAGTCCAGGGGATTCTCTCCATCCGAATTGCTCAGCGTTCCATAAACATAATCCAAATCAATATACGACTTCTTAAACAGGAAATTCCGCAGGCTCATGTACTCTTTTCGGAACGGATACTCCGTATAAAACGGATAAGTCCGTCTGTTCTGTCTCGCTATGTAGGAGGCAATATTGGCGCTGCCCGCCGAAACGCCGATTCCCAAATCAAACCAGATACCAGCGTCCATGCAGTAGTCAAAGACTCCGCTTGCATATACGCCCCGTAATCCGCCGCCTACATCTACAATACCTGTCTTCATCATTTTTCCTCCGTATAACTCTTAAAAATATTTTTCATAATCCCGACACCGAGTGCGCCGTCTCCCGAATGACATGCGATACTAAGTGGAAGAGGATCGATTTCGATGTGGAACTCCGGAAAGGCTTTCTGCAGTTCCTCACGCCAAAGCTCCCCGTTTTCCGGATCACCGGAATAAGCGCCTCGGATCGTTACCTCCTGTCCAACAAATAGATCCGCCTGATCCTGCCTCAGTCCCTCGATCATGGCTTTCATTGCTGCATTCATTCCCCGCGCTTTTCGCCAGGCATCCAGCTTGCCGCCCTGAATCTGCAAGACCGGCTTTAGATTCAGTATGGTTGCGACAGCTGCTCCGGCCGCAGTAACCCGCCCGCTTTTCTTTAAGTATTCCAATGTATTAACTGCCAGATAGATATGGGCGTTCAGTCCGTCTGCTGCCAGGTACTCTGTAATTTCTTCTGCACTCTTTCCCTGACCGGCCAGGTATTTCGCTTCCAGAGCCGACTGGCGTTGCGAAACGGATATCCGGTGGTTGTCTACCACATGCACCCTTCCGCCGTATCCCTGAGCCAATGCGACAGCCGTTTTTCGACTGATCCAATAGGGCAGCGACACCATAATGGCGGAACCGCACAGATTCAGCAATACAGCAACCGGCAGAGGGAACAGCATCCCATCCACTGCATACAGGATTCCGGTATACAGAATGACAATACTCAGTCCTCTGAGGGTAAAGAGCGCCAGCATCACAACCGCGGCAAGCCGCCGGCTCTGGGGCATGTCACGGACAATCTCATCCGCCGATATGCGCTTCCAGTGAAACAAGAAAAACAGAAAGATAGCAGCCCACAAAACCGCAAGAAAAATTTTGAGTATGTTATCCTTTTCTTGCTTATATTCCTGTTTCGGCAGCACCGGTCTCAAAATCGAACGGTAGAACCTTCCATAAAGCACAAGGGACAGAAGCATAACCGCAGCGCACAGAATCATCAGTATGTTTGCTGCAATATCCGGAATGTTGCCGAAGAAGATGAGAACCATCATCACGGCATACAGTACCGCTGTAGCGGCCTTGCCATACCATTTCGCACTGTTCACGGTATCTGTGTGCTTCAGGGCCAGATATCCCCACCAGGCCATAAACCCTTCTCGAATGAGGAACAGCGCCAGCTTTTCCCAGTCGGAATCCACATACAGACCCGCGTCTCCCATACCGGCATTATTGATCAGATATTCCAGTTCCAACTGCTTATTTTCCACATAGGAGATAACCTGCTCGCAAGCGTCTTCCTGACATAAATCCGCCGCATACACATAGACATTCACCATATACTTGTTTTCCAATTCTGTTTTTAACGCATCCAGTTTTCTCTGCGTTCTGGCGACCAGCAGCAGATTATGCCCATTTGAAGCAAATTCCTCAGCTAACGCTTTCCCGATCCCGGTCGATGCACCGGTAATCAGTGTAATCTTATCCATTCTCTTTTCCTCCATTGCTTAATCGGCGTTCAAATTCGGAAAACCAGTTATAGAACTCGCAGGCCAGATGATACTGATGCGCCCGAATACAGGAATCCGGAAGCAGCTTAGGGAATTCCACCGCCAGCTTGACATGGCAGCCCTTTTCCGTATCCATCTGATGCCGAACCGCGCCGATGGCAAGTCCGTTCTCCAAATAGGAAACACCCGCCGCCTGATAGGGATAATCCGGATCCGATTTCGACTGCAGCCCTTCAAAATCTCCATAGTGGATAAAAAAATGGGATACAAAGGGGAGACCGGCTGCGATCTCAATGACCTCCTGCACCGTTTCCGAATCTCCCCGGAGCAGATAATGATCCGGATTGGCACGAAGACAACACCTGAGATTTTCTTTCGTGTTGTTCAGCATCATATCGTCATACATTTTCCGCAAGGTCTGGGCATCGCAGAAATCCACATCAACCTCCGCAACGCTGATTTTCCGCTTTTCTCCGGACAGCTTCACGGAAATGCCGGTTCCAAACTTCGCAAAGGAAATCTGTCCTTTCAGCAGAGTGCGCATTTCCTCCTGGGGAATGGCATATTTCACCTTCGCCAGTTTCTCCGCATTGGCAGCGGAAATCTTACGCTTTGTCTTCTTTTCCAACAGTCTGGCAGACACTGCGACACGCTTTTGCTCCCAGTCCAGAATCTCGCTTGTTTTCAGCTCCTTGCCGTCAATCCATACACTTACCATAGCTTCCTCACTACCTCGTATTATTAAATAGTAGTATTTTTGAATCCCTCTCCAGGGATAAATGCTATACTGTTTAAGATACTGTGGATTGGTTTTTCACTCCTACCACCTGATGGTTCTTGAAAGGCTCCAACCACAGTCTCTTTGTACAGTTGTTAATCAGTTAGATACCGCATGACGGTTTATTTAGAACGAGGTTACAATCGCAAAGAGTACCTGTGGCCCTAAACAGTATCAAATATTTATCCAAAGGAGATTCTTTATGATTTACGTTGGAATTGATGTTGCCAAAGATAAGCATGATTGCTTTATCACAAACTCAGATGGAGAAGCGTTATTCAAACCTTTTACCATCTCTAACAACAGGGAAGGTTTTCAAACTTTATTTCAAAGAATTGAATCCGTTTCCGATGATTTCGCGAAAGTAGAAGTAGGACTCGAAGCCACCGGACACTACAGTTACAATCTTCTGGGATTCCTTCTTGATAAAGGTCTGACCACCTTTGTTATCAATCCGCTTCACACAAATCTTTACAGAAAAAGTCTTAGCCTTAGAAAGACGAAAACGGATAAAGTTGATTCCCGTACCATTGCCACTATGATGATGTCTGACATGAACTTAAAGTCCTACTCAGATACATCTTACCACAACGAGGAACTAAAGTCACTCACCCGTTATCGTTTTGATAAGGTAAAAGAACGGGCAAAACTGAAATCTTCTGTTTCACGGCTTGTGTGTATCTTATTCCCTGAACTCGAAAATCTTGTTCCTACGCTTCATATAACTTCCGTCTACGCGCTGCTGTCGGAATTTCCCGGCGCTTCTTATATTGCTTCGGCTCATCTTACAAGACTGACCAATCTGCTTTCAGAAGCCTCCAAAGGACACTATGACAAAGACACAGCCATTCTTTCGGGAAACCGCAAGAAGCTCCATAGGCCCTGTTATGCCTGCCAAATCTCTGGAACTGAAGCACACCATAAAACTCATTCGGGAATTGACCCTTGAGATTGATGAAATCGAAGCAGCTATCAAGCGCATCATGGATGAAGAAATCAAATCACCCATTCTTACCATTCCTGGTATCAGCTACCGGATGGGAGCCATGATACTTGCCGAGATCGGTGATTTCAGCCGTTTTGATTCTGCGGACAAGATACTTGCCTATGCAGGGATCTCGCCCTCCACTTATCAATCTGGGCAATTAGATAACTGTTATTCCCACATGGAGAAGCGTGGTTCCAGATACCTCCGATATGCTCTTTACAACGCCACAAAGTATGTCTGTTATTGGGACAAATCCTTTGGTGCATATCTTGAAAAGAAATGTTCGGAAGGAAAGCATTACAATGTTGCGTTATCCCATGCTGCGAAAAAACTTGTACGTCTGATTTTCGCAATGGAAAAATCAGGGCAGGCATACATACCAACAGTTTAACTTATTTGTAAATATCTCCTTTTAGAGTGCCGGTAACGACACTCTGTTTATCATGCAGTTTTCAAGGTTCAAATATATCTGAAGTGCCTTTTGGCAATTCATTCAAAAAATTTCATTTTAGGGCTTGACTTTTAATAGTTAGTCTGTCAAACATTATTATATTTTCAAGTTTTAAAATGAAGCAAATAAAAAGCCGCTATCTCAAACATAAGAACTTTTATGTTTGAACAGCAGCCTGTTTCATAAACTTCTCGATCAGTATTGGATTTTCTCTGAAAATTCCCGTTTTTATATCTGAAAAATAAATAAACCTGCTTCTTTTTATCTTTGAAACAGGTTTATCTATTATAACGGAGAAGAAGAGATTTGAACTCTTGCGCCGCTATTAACGACCTACTCCCTTTCCAGGGGAGCCCCTTCAGCCACTTGGGTACTTCTCCTTGTGTCCTCACAGCTGACAATCCGCGTCAGCATGAAAGATTATAGCATATGTAGGTGGATTATGCAAGAGCAAATTTGAAATTTACTGCTTAATTTTTAAGGGAAAGCCGTGACCTGCGCCGCCCAAAGGCAGGAGGAAATCGCTCCCCCTGCCTTTCATCGGTCCTTCATTTTACTTGCCATCACACTTCTCAAACACGGGAATCTTCGACGTTTCCACTTCAATCCAGCCGTTTTCCACCGGTTCTTTCGTCCAATAATCACGCCAATCCCCCTCCGGCACATATACCCGCCGCGACCTCTCTTCAGCCGTCATCGGCGCTACCAGAAGGGAATCGCAGAATAAATATTCGTCGTCAACCCCGTAGGTCTGCGCATCTTGGGTATAATCCATTACCAACGCCCGGATTGGCGGTTTGCCGCTCTCCTTATAGGCCTCAAAAGCCTTTTTCAACATGGGCACCAGGGCTTTCCGTATCTGCAAAAGCTCCCGAACCTCATCTTCACAGTCAAATTCAAGCCAGGGCGCCTTCTCACAATACCAGGCGTTGATCAGACACTGCACGGAAAATACATTGGTCTGCAAGCGGCGGAGAAAATCCTCCCGGCTATTGGCACGCCGAACTTCAGCCGTCCAGAGAAGTCCGGAGAAACCTGCGTTTACCATGCCTCGAATAAAGTCTTTATGATCGTACAGATCGCTGTACAGGACGAAGGGATAGCTGGCCGCCAGCGCTCCCGCATTGCGGACTTCGGACAAGGTCTGTCTGTCTCCCAAGGCTCTCATTATCGTCTGCATGTAGAGCGTCCCAAACATGGAGTGATACTGCTCGCCATCCATGCCGCTGGGAAACTCGGTACAATTGGGGAAGCTCCAGTCGTGGACAAAATCACTGTTATCGCATTCATCCAGCTTAAAGCCGTCAATGCCATTCTCCACGAGATACTGTCTGTGATAGTCAGCGAAGATCTGCTGCGCTTCCTCTGTGGCGAAGTCTGGAATCAACCCCTGCCACACCTCATAATCGCCGCTGTAATCATGTAACTTCTCATAGATGGGAGAGGTGGAGTTGACAAAGGCATGCTCCCACAGATTTATATGGAAATCGTGGTCGCGCAGGTATTGCACAACCTCCTCATGATTCGGATAGCGCTCCGGATCCCACACATAGGAGCAGGAGTAACTGCTGGACTGCCAGCCTGGCTCCAGACCCATGATATCACATGGGATCTCCTTCTCCCGAAAATATTTCGCCATGGCAATCACCTCATCGCCGGTATACCTGGCATAACAGCGATACATCACTCCTAGGCCCCATTCCGGGACATCGCAGCCGCCACCAGAAAACATATTATACTGGGATACAATATCGGTGATACTATCTCCCTCAAACACATATACATCGACGCCCTTGGCCACGGGGATCTCCACCGACATAACAGTCTGCTCTTTCAGCCCGCATTTTTTATATAAATCTTCCGCCGTCGCAATGATCGTATTGTTTTCAACCTTCGGGCGGCTCTTGTTCTTTCCATATCCGCAGCACACTTCTACATAGCGCGCCGTATCAAAATACATGCCATAGCCTCGGGTCGTCACAAAAAATGGCACTGGAGCGTGGCTGTCGCCTGTATTGGCAACAGGGTCTGAATTTGCGCGAAGGGTCAGCTTATGACTCTTATGATTGAATCCTTTTAATTGCAATCCAAACCCAAAAACTTCCTCCCCATCCTCTAACGGCAACTCCAAAAGGCAGCCCCTGGCTGTGGTCTTGAACTGAATTTTGTTCGCATCATAGCGGACCTCCGTCTCATCGTAGCGCAGTCCCCGGCAAAAATTGGACGGTACAATTGCCTCCGGTTTTCCAAATGTAAATTTTCTCACTCTTCGTGCCCTCCTAGTTGGTAATCTACCCTGTGTCCACAGTTCTCTTTCTTAAAGTGGACAACTTACTTTGGTTCAGTATATCACAGATTGATCCCCGATTCAACATTTCATTTGTGACATGTTAAAGAGCTTGAAGAAAAATTTACCCCGTCAGCGATGGTTACGGCGCTTGATCCGGTATACTTTTCTTTTAATACCCAGGGCGGTGATGAGAAGGGCTGAAAAGCTCAGAAGCAGCAGGAGGTACCATGCCATATGGGATTCATCCCCTGTCTTGGGCCCGGCCGGCTCGCTGGAATTGCCAGAAGTATCCGGATCGCCGGAGGACTCCGGTCCACTTGGCTCGTCCGGCTCAATCGGGGCCTCCGCGCGATAGGTGTTGACAAGGTCATACCCGGTGACGGTCTTGTCATAGCCTGGCACCGCCGCCTCATCGACGGTGTAGGCGATCTCATGGCCATCCGCCCCATACCTCGGCAGCTCAAAGGCATACGCCCAGCCGTCTTCCGCCGTCACCTGCCTCTGCGCCGCCAGCTCACCATCTCCGTAGACCTCCACAGTGATGGACGCTGGCCGCCTCTCCTCCGGGTTCTCCCCATGCTCCCACGTCTTTGTCCCCTTGACAATCACCGTATCCTCCTCTATATCCGGCTCATAGCGGTTGCTAAAGACAAGCCCGTCCACCGCTTGTCCGTTTTTCACAAGGCGGCGGGAGGCCGTCAACTTCCCATCCTGCTCCGTGACCGTAACCGTCAGGGTATAAAGGGAAGCGTCATATATCCATCCTTCCTCGCCGCCGTCCAACTCGGAAATGGTATAGGTGTAGACGCCGGCTTTCTCATATGTGAACCGGCCCAGCTCGGCGTTCCCCTCTCCCTTGAGGGTGACGATTTTGACGCTGCCATCGCTCCCCTCGGGCATGGGGGCGCCGTCCTCCCCTTTAAGCAGGAAGGAAAACTGGGTTTCCGGCGGATTCTCGCCCATCACCACTTTCTGGATCAGCGGCGGGTCAAGGGAAAGGGGGGGCCGGTAGGTATTCTTGATGTTGTACCCGTGGTAGGCGGGGATAAAGGTATCCAGCGGTGCTTCCTCAAGGGTGTAGACGATCTCTGCACCGTCCGCGTCATACTTGGGCGCGGTGAAGCGGTAATGCCACTGGCCGTTGCTGTCCGGGGTGACAAGGCGTTCCTCCACCAGCCGGTCGTTGCCCACCAGCCGGACGGTGATGGATGGGGGCAGCACGGTCTCTCCGTACCCGCCCAGGTCCCAAGTCTTTTCGCCCTCGATCTCCGCCAGGACCCGGTCGTTCTCAAAGGTATTGGTGACGGCGACGTTCACCGTCTGGCCGGAAAGGGCAGTACCGGTGCCGTCTGCGATGGATTGGCTGTAGCCTTCGGAATCGTCCTCCCGGACTTCATAACAGGCGCCTGCCGGGACTTCAAATTCCATGGTTTCGCCAGGTTTCAAGGTGAACGGGGTTTCCTTGCCGTCCACCAACAGGGTGAGGCAGAACGCTTTGTCTTTGTCCGCTTCCGGGTATTCGCCCGCCAGCCGTTTCGTAACACGGATGGAGGCGGGCGGCTCCGGCTCGTCGGGCGCTTGGTTCTGGAAGCGGACGGAGGCATTGTGGCCGCCGGCAATGAAGCCGGAGACAACCTCCACACCGGGGAGAGCCCCGTCGGAGTCGGTTTCCCGCACAGTGTAGGTCACGCCATGGGGGATATTGTCAAACACCTTTTGTTCCCCGGCTTTCAGGGTGAAGCGCTGGGGGGAGGCCGGCGCGCCTGCGCCGGTAAAGGTGACTTCAAAGGCAAAAACTTTGTCGGGGTCGGCCATTTCGCCGGTGACGTCCTTGACCACTGACAGGGTGCCGGACTCGGCGGCTGGCTCGTACACATTGACGAAGGGAAGGGAAAGGGAGTCGCTGCCGGTGATCTGTCCGGCGTAATCCCGGACCAAGGCGGTATAGCCGTCGGCGGTGTAGTCGGCTTCGGTGACGGTGTACTGGACACCGACCGGGAGATTTTCAAACATAGCGGTCTGGCCGTGCTGCAAGGACAGGGCGCTGCCGCTGGCCAGCAGCTGCGGCTCGCCGCCGTCGATGGTGTACCAATACGCCCCGCCGTCTGAGAAAAAGATGGTAAAAGAAAACGCCTTCTCCAGGGCATCGCTCTGTCCGCCACTAAGGTCCGTCACCTCTTTCGAGATAGAAAGGCGGCCCGTTTCGATCTGCTGGGGCATAGAGGTGTTGGTAAATACCGCCTCACAGCCGACTTCGGTGATCGTACCCCGGTGGCCGGTGCCGGATGTGGCATAGCCGGGAGCGGACTGTTCTGTGATGTTGTAGATGACGCCCACGGGGAGTGCCGCAAACAGGGCGGTCTGGCCGTGGAGCAGGGTGAGGGTGCCGCCGCTGGTGAGATGCTGGGGCTCGCCGCCGTCGATGCGGTAGAGATAGGTCCCGCCGTCTGAAAAGGTGACGGTAAAGGAGAACTCCTGAAGCAATTGTGCCTCGGTTAAGGGGGAGGCGTCAGCGTTCAGGAGGAGCTTATGCAGCGATAGGGTACCTTGCCGTGGGATGTTGAAGGCGGAGACGGAGACAGGCGCGGTTTCGTGGTCGGTGACCGTAAAGGGGTAGCGGGTGATCCGCTGGCCAGCGCCGTCGGTGTCAAACGAGAAGCCGGAGGCCGGAGAAAGCTCTTCAAAATAGTAGGAGCCCGGCTCCAAACGGGCAGAAATTTTGCCTTCGCTGTCGGTGACATACCGCCCGCCGAGCTGCTGGTCGTCCGCCGTGAACAGGTAGAACGCCGCACCGGGGACGGGATTTTCTGTTTCCGTGCCGTCCGGCAGCTTTTCCAGCTTGAGAAGCTCTACGTCGGTGTAGGCGCTAATCTCGCTCTGCGCCTCATTTTTTGCCTGCTGGCTGAGGCTTTGCCAGCCCAGCGTGCCGGTGATAAGGGTGGAAAGGACGAATACTGCCGTCAGAAGAATACCGGCTGTCCGGTGTAAGAAACGCATGGCAAAGCCCCTTTCTCTCATGGATGGATTTTTGCTCGTGTTGTCTGCCGTCTGTTAGAGGCTTTCGTCCGGGAAAGCTCCTGACAGGCGGCAGCGCCCGCCCACCCGCCTCTGCACGGCGGGTGGGGCTGCTGCCTGCGGGGGAACGCTCCCCTTTGGTTTAAAGAGATTTACTGATATGTCACCCACAAGGCGGGTCGGACGCCATAGTAGACAGGATCACTCCATAAAAAGAGTAGGCCTAAAGGAGTGTGGGTACCACCAGATCCGACGCCATCCATATGTATAACATCGCTGGCGTCTTCCCCATACGGTGTGCGCAGATACCAATTTTGAGCGTCGCCGCTTTCATCGTATGCGATCCAACTGCCTCCCGGTGCGGGGAGCATTGCTCCGTTATAGGTGTAATCTTCCGCTGTAGGTTCAATCTGTGTAATACTACTAATATAACTAGGGCTGACATATCTGACTCCAAATACGTCCGCGACACTCAAAAGGAACACTTTATCGTTTGTGGTAATAAATGAACTGGTTTCTCTATAGCCTCCTCTGGTTTTGATATCAGTTGCCACTGCATACTGGCTCAGAACACTCTTGTCAGTTAGCCAGTCTCCATTGAGGTAAGTCCGCATAGGACAAACATCCCATTTCCAATTACCATTACTACTAAATTGCTTGATTTCCAAGATATTTTTGGAAAGAATCAACGCCTGATTGTTCTCTTTCGCCAGTACATACCACTCGATGCCGTCGATGGTGACGGTATCCGTACTGCCGGGGGTAATGTTGGCAATCTCACTCAAGTCCACCGTCACCGTGTTTGTGCCAGAAACAGCAGAGTTCGCGGTCGAGATAGCTTTCACGG
Source organism: Clostridiales bacterium (assembly GCA_019423265.1). Next base: position 23,665 of record JAHZBS010000001.1, on the reverse strand, counting down.
TCAACGCGCTGCCGACTGTTTCATCGGAGCCAACCGTCAGCAAGCCATTGGAATTGATGGCGGTGCCGGCGGAGGTATTGCCGGATACCGACCATGTGACACCCTGGGATACTCCTGTGGTAGATCCTTCGCCCGTCACCTGCGCGGTGAACTGAAGGGTCGCGCCTCTCCTGATGCCGGTTGCATTCCCAGCCGAGGAAACGGTCACCGTATCCGCCAGCGGTTCCACCGTCACCGTCTTGGTACCCACCGCGGCACTGTTGATAACGGAGGTGGCCTTCACCGTCAGCGTGCCGCCCACCGTTTCATCCGCGCCCACGGTCAGCAGGCCGTTGGTGTCAATGGCGGTGCTGGCCGAGGTATTTCCTGTTACCTCCCATGTCACGCCCTGGGGTACACCGTCCGAGGAACCTTCATCCAGCACGGTGGCCGAGAATTGTAATGTTCTGGCTGTTTTCACCGCCCCCGCGTTGCCGGCCGCCGACACCGTCACCCCGTCGCCCAGCACTAAAATCGTCACTGTCGCGTCGCCTACCGCTGCGCTGTTCACCATGGAAGTCGCCTTCACCGTCAGCACATTTCCCACGGCTTCATTCAACCCCACGGTTAACAGGCCGGTATCGCTTATCAAAGTGTCCGAGGCGGTATTCCCCGTCAGCGACCATGTTACGGTCTGATTGACACCATCCGCTGAGCCGTCCTTGCTCACCTGCGCCGAAAATTGTAGCGTCCGTCCGCGCTTCACGCTGGTTGCGCCGTCTGTCGAGGAAATGGTTACTCCGTCCGCAGCAGCAACCACCGTCACCTGCATTTCCCCGATGGCGGTGCCGTTCTCTTTGGACGTCGCCTTCACCGTCAGCACTGTGCCCACCGCCTCGTCGGCCGCTACCGTGATAAGGCCGCTTTCATTGATGCTCGTCCCAGCGGATGTATTGCTCTCCAGTGCCCATGTCACGTCCTGATTGGTGATGGTGGTATCCGCAATCGTAACGGCCGCACTGAATTGCAGGGCGGAGGCCGTCTTAACCGTGATGGCGTCGTTCTCCGAGGATACCGTAACCTTTAGAAGCTGGCCCGCCGCCTGGTGGAGGAGTTGCAGCGCGTCGGTGCTGGGCTCTCCGCCTCCGTCCGGGGTGTAGAACCCGTTGCCGGCCGCTTTGCCCCAGTCGCCGTCCCGCCCGTCGGTGAATTGTCCCACCACGTTGATCCCGTAGTACCAGTCGCTCTCCATCTTCTTATCCAGCGTGATACCGCTTAACAACAGGCCTGTCGCTTCCCCCGGCTGAATCGCCTGTGCCCAGTACGCCCACCCGTCGGTGTCGTATACCCAGTACGGGCCCACGGGCGCTCCCATCTCCTTCCACTGCGCCATGGTCACCACTTGGGCCTCCCCTGTTTCCGCTGCCGTGTGGGTTTCATTTTTGAGGGTGTAGTTTACATTCTCTACGCCTGCGTCGCCCTCGTCAATGTCATTGTCGTCCGCGTCGTATTCCGCGTCGGCTGTTTTGGTGTCTCCAACCTGATATTCCGTGTAGTCCCCGAACCGATCCCCATCGGTGGCCGGGTCCCCGTCCGGTCCGGCAAGGGTTCCGTTGATGTCCGCTTTCAGGCTGTCCCGGTTTTTCAGGAAGGTGGGCATGTACACCGTCTTGCCCCCCATCTCCCATGTGTAATACTCCCGGAAGGCTGAAGTCGTCCCCGCCGGGTCTCCTTCCTCCGGCAGGTGGGTCGTCCAGGTGGCCACATCGTTGATGTCCGCCCCCGCTATCAGCGGCGTTGCCTGGTTCTCCCCCTCCATGCCGTCCTTGATCCCCGCTCCCATGCCCGTTTCCAGATATTCATCCAGCCGGATACGGGCGAAGATGGGCACGCCCCCCGCTTCGTCCGCGCTCATAAAGTTTTCCACATACACATCTTTATTCACGCCGTTGAAATCGTCGTGCAGCCGGCCTCCCGGATTGACATATTCTTCCGCCACTTCATTCAGCGCCTGCTGGCTGATACTCTGCCACGCGAAGGTGCCCGTGAGCACAATGGCCGCCGCCGTGGCGATGGCCATTGTGGCGGAGGCTACTTTGCGGTTTTTTTGCTTGCTCAAAGTCATGACTCCTTTCTATTACGCCCCTCCCAGGTTACGGGGTGACCGTTAGTTCCATCCCCCCGGAAATCCGGGGATTTTCTTTCGAGACCGCCTCTACGGTCAGCTTCTCCGCCACTTCATCCTCGCCAACGCTCAGCCGCCCATCCTCGTCTAGGGCCGTGTCCGCCGAGGTGTTGCCGGAAACCCTCCAACTCACCTTCTGGTTGGGGAGCTCTTCCCCTGCCAGCGTCACCGCCGCGCGGAACTGGAGCGTTGCGCCGGGGGCAACTGCGGTTGCATTGTCCGCCGCGGACACCGTTACCACTATATTTTCCGCCTGCGCCTTATTGAGAAGCGCCAATGCGTCGGCGCTGGGGGGACTGGCCGCATCGGTGTAGAACCCGTTGCCATCCGCCTGGCCCCAGTCGCCGCCGTCGGAGAACTGGCCCACCACGTTAATCCCGTAGTACCAGTCGTCCTGGATCACCTCTTTCAGCTCGATGCCGTCCAGCAGCAGGCCCGTGGCCTCGCCGGGGAGGATGGGCTGCGCCCAGTACGCCCACCCGTCAGTGTCGTACACCCAGTACGGGCCCACTGGGGAACCCTGTGCTTTCCACTCTGCCATGGTGAGTACGGTCGCGGTCTGCGTGGCCTTGGCGGTGTGGGTCTCTTCTTTGACCGTGTAGTTTACATCCACCACGCCGGTATCGCCCTCGTCAATGTCGTTAGCATCCGCGTCGTAGGTGGCGTCCGCGGTGACTTGCTGCCCTGCCGTGTAGGTCACATAGTCCTCATACCGGTCCTCTCTGGTGGCGGGGTCCCCGTCCGGGCCTGCGAAGGTGCCGTTGACATCGGCTTTCAGGCTGTCCTTGTTGCGGTTAAAGGTGGGCATAAAGACGGTTTGGCCGCCCACTGTCCAGGTCCAATAGTTGTGGAAGTCACCTTCCGCCCCCTCTGAAATGCTGGCGCCGGGGATGTGGGGGGGCCAGGTGGATACGTCATTGATGTCCGTGCCGGCCACCACCGGGGTCGCCTCATTCGTCCCTGTGCCTCCGGCTTTGATGCCCGCCCCTTTGCCGATTTCCATGTACTCGTCTAAGCGCACACGGGCAAAGATGGGAACGCCGCCGTCGTCGTAGCGGCTGAAATTTTCCACATACACATCTTTGTTGCGGCCGTCGAAGTCGTCGTGCAGGCGGCCGCCGGGATTGACGATTTTGCCCGTGGTCTCGTTGAGCGCCATCTGACTGACGGATTGCCAGGCAAAGGTACCCGTGAGCAGAATGACCGCCGCTGCCGCGACCGCCGCAACAGCCGAGGCAACTTTGCGCGTTTGGGGAGTTCTTGCTGCCATTGTTCTCTTCCTTTCCGTCTCATGTGTCTATGTATACGCTGTGCGCCGGTTCAGTCTGTTGTCCCCTGCTCCGCCGCTTTCTCCCGCGGCCCTTTGAGGATCCGCCTCAGCACGCAGAGCAGCAGGCTTCCCACCACCAGGCCAAACAGGAGAAGGGGCCAGTGGTCTCCGATGAAACGGGCGATGATCCCCAGCGCTTGGCTGTGGAATATCACCTTGCCCACCACGTTGACAGCGGGCACCGGCTGTTTGTCCGGCTGGGCGTTCATAAGCCCCTGGGTTTCAAAGGCCCGCTGCCCACTCCCCTGGTAGTTCTCTAGGATGCCCACGATCCGGTGGGTCACCGAGGTGGTCTGGTTGGCCATATAGGTGATGTCGTCCCCGATTTGGAGTGTCCCCGGGTCCACCTGCTTGGCAATCACCAGCGACCCTTTGGGGATTTCACTCTCCATGGACTCGGTGAGGACCAGCATCCCGCTA
>JAHZBS010000001.1:0-19741 GCA_019423265.1 Clostridiales bacterium | reverse complement strand
CCGTCGCCGGTGGTGCGGATGAACAGGGCGGCCAGGAGGAGCAGGAGCAGCGCTCCGTAGAAGGCGATCTCCCCCAGGATTTTTCCCGCCCGGCCTGTCTTTTTGCTTTTCCCGGGGGGAAGCCTTCTCTCTTCTGTCTCCTGGGGCGGGGCGCTCTCCCCCTGTTGCGGGCTTGTGGCGGGCCGGGAGTCTCTTTCCCCCTCCCGCTCAAGGGCCTCCGCGATCCGTGTACTCTGTTTCTCCTGCTCTTGGATTCGCTCCTGCAAGCGGTCCACCTTCGCCGCCAAGCTGCGGTAGGCTTGGAGCAACGTCTCCACGCGGGGATCGCCCTGCGGCTTGGACTCCTGTCTTGTGGGTTGGTCCTGTGCTTCTCTCATGGCTCTTTTCCTTCGGCTGCGGCAGACCCCCTCGCCTGCGCGCTGGGTTTTTACAGCGGAAGAATCCTTCTGTTGTAGTCGTTCGGGGGGAGAGAGGGGCCGATGCCGCCTACCTCCCCAAACCGGCGTTGACAGGGCGCAGCAAACAAGCCTTTTCTGTTCGATGGGTCGAAAAGGCTTGTTTGCTGCGCTCAAATCATTCCTCTCTTGACTTTTGGGACGGCATATGATAGAGTAAGGATATGTAGAACTGTGCAGACGGAGGTCCTGTTTACAACAGAAGGATTCTTCCGTCCTCAACGGTGGACCGGCGCTGGACGCGCTATTTTTTTGCCCTCCCTAGATCACCAGCCGCAGGGTTTCCATTTTCCGCCGGTGCTCCGCTCCCGTGCTGATGATGTAGAGCCGCGTGGTGTTCATGTTGGAGTGGCCCAGGATATCCGCCAGCTTCGCCACGTCGTGGTCCACACTGTAGAACGTCCTGGCAAACAGATGCCGCAGGCTGTGGGGAAACACCTTTGACGGCGAGACCTGCGCCCGCTGGCACAGCCCTTTCATCTCCCGCCAGATGTTCGTCCGGTTCACCGCTTTCCCCGTCCGGGTGACAAACACCGGGCCGCTGCTCAGCTTCCGCTTCTGTGCGTAGCGCAGGAGCTTCTTTTGCAGCGCCTTTGGCACAAACACGGTCCTCGTTTTCCCCTTGCACGTCACCACTGCCTCCCCCCGCTGGGCGGCCTCCACCGTGATATACGGCAGTTCGCTCACCCGGATTCCGGTGGCGCACAGGCTTTCCAGCAGCAGGGCCAGCCGCTCACTTCGCTTTTCTTTCGTCGCTCTCACCAGCCGCACGTACTCCGCCCGGCTCAGTTCCTTTTCCTCTGGACAGTACAGGGATTTCTGCACCCGGTACGGCTTGACGCAGCAATGGCTCAGCCCCCAGTAGCGCAGAAATCCGTTGACCGCGGCCAGGATGGCGTTGGCGCTGGTCGCCGCGTAGGTTTTTCCCAGCTCTGCCTTGTACTCCATCACCAGCGCCTTGTCGATCTTCCGCCCTTCGTTTTGGGCCACGAAGTGGCTCACGCTTCTCACGTACTTTTCCACCGTCGCACGGCTTTTCTCTTCTTCCACCAGCCACCTCTCGTACCCTTCGATCATGCTTCCCTTTAGCTTTTCCTCTTTCATGGCTCCCTCCGTTTTTCTATGGTCTCCCTTATATTATATGGAAAAATGGCAACTTTTCTTCGTATGCCGAATTTTTCTAAAAAAATTTATGATAAAAGTTGGCGTTCCGCCATCTTTTAGGGAAGAAGGAAGCGGGAAAAATGAGAAAACCGCCAGCGTCAGCCAGCGGTTCAAAGCAGCGATATTCTGTTTTAGTTTTCTATACCAGCCTGCCCGTGTCACAGCACGAGGCTGGGCGCCGTATAGACCCGAGCCCCCAGCTCGTTATCCAGCATATATAGGCTCTTAGGGTCAGACCCAAATAATTCCATCTTTTTAACAAGGGTATCGGCATTGGTCTCCTCCTCCCCCTGTTCCTTCACAAACCAATCTAAAAACTGCATCGTTCGAAAGTCTTTGACATCATATGCACACGCATAGATCGCATGGATCAGGCCCGTAACATACTGTTCATGTTTGAGTCCCTCCGCCAAGGGATCCTTTGTGGAAGAAAAGATGGGTTCCGGTTTTTCAACCGCCTCGAATACAACCTTCTCGCCGTTATTGTGGAGGTATTGGATGAAGAGTAGGGCGTGGTCCCGCTCTTCCTGCGCCTGTACTTGATACCAATTGGCAAATCCGTCCAGCCCGTGTTCTGTATAATAATTTGCAAAATCTAGATAGAGATACGCGGAATAAAACTCTTTGTTGATTTGAGCATTTAATAATTGGGCTACTTTTTCATTCAACATGATGATCTCTCCTTTTCAATTCCTTTTTCTCTAGTATAAGCCTCGCCCTGAAAAAAAACAAGCCCTTTTCGACTTATTTTGCCGTCTTCCGCGCCACGCTTGCGGGGCGGACATTTTGTCACTGCCGGTTTACACCGGCTAAAAACTTGTCCATCACCGGATACAGGGCCTCGGCCCACGCACTGCATCCCTCCGCATTGGGATGTCCGCCGAATTTTGCCAGGTACGGATGCTCGCCATCCTTCGCCAGCACCGGGACCACATCAAAAACTCCGTCTGCACATGTGGACAGGTTTTGTAAGATGTATTGATTGATACGCTTCCACTTTTCTATCAGGATTCCAGAGTAGTCAAAGGGCGGAATCGTCTGAACCACCACTTTTGTCCCTGCGGACTGTAGCTTTGCGACAATCTCCGATAGGTCGCGCTTGATCTGCTCCTCATCGCCGGTTTGAAAAAGATCATTGACCCCGTAGCAGACAACCACCACATCCATCTGTTTTGCCTTAAAAAGCCATGCCCCATCGCTGGCCGCGTCACTGGCCCTGCCAAATCCAAGACCCAGGTTCCAGTAGGCGTACTTCTCCCCCAGCCGCTCCGACAGCTTTGCATTCCAGTGATCATAGGAATTGACATCCGTTCCGATCCCCTGCGTAATGGAATCTCCGAGATATCCGATTTGTAAGAGCGCCGGCCTGTCACATCCCACCATCCCTGCAAAGGGAACGAGTTTTGAGGGAATCCATTCGCCGTCCCGGAGGACGAATGTTGGGATAATGCTCTCTTCATGGTAGGGGATCATTCTCCCCTGGTAGGCGATCTCCAGACAGATGTAGTCTCCCTTTTCTCCGCTCAGTTCAACGGCATCCGAGGTGAAGAACTCTCCTGGCATCACTTCTTTTTCGGATGCTCCAGAGAAGGTCAGCGCCTGAAACCTCTTGATCTCCCCGATCTCCGACGGGCTGCACGTCCCGCAGATACCGACGGCGGCTTTTACAATCCTCCACTGGTCGCATATCAGATTTTTGTGGCTGTGGGCGCCGTCTGAAAAGGTGCTGTCTATGATATTGGAAAACAAAAAGGAATAGCGATAGGTTCCCCCGGCGAAAATCTTATACAAAATCCTGCCGGTATAGATCTGGCTTGCATCGTCTGTCAGAAAGAACGATTGATTGCCGCTTCCTGCCAATGTGTTTGAATGAAATTTTTGAAAGTACTCCATGGTTGAGACTCCTCCCCTTTTCTTTTACCGCCTGGATTATATCCGAGTATACGACTTAAAAATAAAACGCATACACTTCTCCGCATAATTCACAATTTTATAGTATTATTATAATGTATTATTAGACAGATTACAAGCAATTCGGAGAAAAATGTCGAAAAAAGATACCGCAAGCAATGCACAGCTTGCGGCAATGTATGAAGGTGAACACGGTGCCTTGTCAGGCTTTCTTGACAGGCACATACAGATAACAATATTTATGTGTATCCTTTTGGGGCTCATAATAGCCATAGTATTCGATAATGGGCAGTGTGTCACAACCATACTGATACCCTAGCTGCGGCGCTATCTGATCACCGATCCACTGATACGGTGGAATGCCTCCGTTCCAAGGCTCGTGGCCGAGTAGTTTTGCGGATTCATCACACAAACGGATTCGCATGTACTGGGCAGCTGGAATTTTATAAATATCAAAATCGCTGGGTTGTTGTTCAGTGGCAACAAGACTTCCAATCATAACCCCATTTGGACGTTCATCTGTCAGGTAATTTATGCTGATACAGACACTCCAATCCGGTTCGCTAACGGTGGAGGATGCATGATGTAACGACATATATTCCTCCATAATCTTATCCATGTCAGGCTCGTCCGTGTTGTTGGCTGCGTACCCGATTTTACCGCACCAAATGGTATCCGTCCATTCCACCAAGTCAACTGTCACTCCATTATAGTCGAAACTCTCGATGATTTTTTCTTGCCCATGCTGCGTTGTCATAATCTAGCCACCCTTCTTTGTCATATGTTTGCCTATAATCTATCTCTATTATATACTATCAATCGACAAAACGCAAGAAGCTGTATGCCGTTTTTTTGGTTATGATTATGACTTTTTTCTAAATTTCGCAATCAGAAAATAAGATATGATAGTATTAGTCAACGCAATTCAAATAGAATCTAGGGATTTTATAAAAATACCTGCCAAAAATAAAAACTGCGAAAGGCCTGAAGCCTATTCAAACCGTCTTAAAATATGGTATATTTATAGTATAATTGATACATATAATCTGACGGTATTTGCATGGATGGCAAATTCTTATTTTTACATAGAAGGAGTTGATGAAGTATGCGTAATCCTTGGGAAGATATTCGTTTATCAGACTATGAAAAACATATGAGCTTGGATTCTGTGAAACAGCTTCAAGCAATGAATGATCTGATGAAAAAACAGCTGAATGATTATAGCGTCAGTACCGTAATGATACTTGGAGTGGCAGGGGGAAATGGCCTTGAGCATATCGATAAATCTAAGTATCATAGAGTTTATGGTGTTGATATAAATGCGGCTTATCTTGAAGAAGTAACGACACGGTATTGCTCATTAGATGGCATATTAAAATGCCTTCGCGTAAATCTACTGGAGGAATCCGGTACGCTGCCAATGGCAGAGTTAGTGATTGCCAATTTGTTGATAGAGTATATTGGGTATGCAACTTTTCAAAATATCGTTAAACAAGTGAAGCCTGCTTATGTTTCATGCGTCATTCAGATGAATACAGACGAAGAGAACTGGGTATCCGTTTCGCCGTATATCCATGCGTTCGATGGACTTGAAGAAGTGCATCAACAGATAGAAGCGAATATACTTTCAGAAACAATGGGAAGTATTGGATATATTGAAATTGGACAGGAAGTGTATTCATTACCCAATGGAAAAAGTTTAATACGACTGGATTATGAGAAGTTACTTCCAATTTGTAGCGAGAGCTAGATTGCTAGTTAGTGCCCGCCCATGCCGGGTAAACCATAAAGACGCCCTCCGCAGAGGGTGCCTTAAAAGGAGCGTTTCAGCTTTTGTAGTTTACGATTTGTTCAAGCGAATGCAGCTGTATGTTGTTTTTCTCGGCTTGGAGCATGAGCCTTTCATCAAAACCGCTTTCGGAAAACAGCGTATAATAGAACCTTGCGTTTTGTTTTAACGGCGTGAGCTTTGCTGCCGCGTCAAGGTACTCCGAGTAAGCGAATGGAGTACCCTTGAATTTACATTTGCCAACCAAGAATTCCTTTGCGCCTTTGCCGATACATAACAAATCAATTTCTGTTTCTGCAATCCGAAGCCCACTATCGTTTTTTTCATCACGAACAGTAGTTTTACCGTACCACCGTCCCATCTTTGTATAACGAAACGGCAAAGCGTTGTTTTTCTGCATTTCTCTCACATACTCGCGGCATATATCCTCAAAGGCGAACGAAGCAAATTCGTGTAAAGCAGGCTTTATGATATATTCATACACGCCGTCCACGTCGCCATCCTCAAGCTGTGAATAGTATGCAAAACCAAAAGCGTACCAAAAGCGGAAGAAATTATCAGTCAGACGGTATGTGCCTCTGTTGGTATTCGCTTTTTCCTTTGTTCCGGTATCAACTGAAAATTCCCGTTCTACGATACCCAGTTCAACGAGATTTTTCAAATATACGCTTGTTTTTGAGGTATCGTCCAGTAAGGACTTTTGACTAATATCGTTCAGCTTTGTGCTGCCGAGTGCAACAGCTTCAATAATGGAATTGTAAATTGGCGTTTCCCGAAGCTCCTGATGCAGCAAAAACTCCACCTCACTATAAAGCACGCAACCCTTTGTCAGAATATTTCGCTTGATATTTTCAGCAACCGATAAATCAGGGTTCCATTGCTTCAAATAGTGCGGTATCCCACCCAGCACAGCGTAAGACAGTACCTTATCCCTGGCGGAATAGTTAGGGAAAAATTTTGCCGCGTCGTAAAAGCCCATTTCTTTCATCTTATAGATACCGGTGGCCCTGCCATACAACGGATTTTTTTCGGCAAGCAGTTCTTTTTCAATAAAGCTCATTGCACTGCCGCAGAGAATAATCATTACGTTGCTGTCTTTGAAATAGCTATCCCAAAGATTTTGCAGAATAGACGGAATACTTTTGGCGGCGCGGCACATATACGGAAACTCGTCAATTACAACAAGCTTCTTTTCATCGCCGAACGGAAGATCGAGAATCGCTCTGAACGCTTTTTCCCAATCCGCAAATTCAGAAACATACCGCTTTGCGGGAATATCCTCTTGCATAAGCTGCTTTGAAAATCTCTGTAACTGAACCCGATCTGTGCTTTGCGTGCAGGAAAAGAAAATATGCGGCTTTCCTTTGCAAAACTCCCGAAGCGTTTCCGTCTTTCCCACACGCCTTCTGCCGTATAGCACAATAAGCTGTCCGTTGCTTTCTTTGTATTTATCATTTAAGAACTTTAGCTCCGCCTGTCTGCCGATAAACATATTAACGCCTCCGCAATATATCAAATTTTGATTTACTAAATCCTGATTTGATAATATTACACCCGAAGCAGTGCAAAAAATCAAGGGGATTAAAAGTTGTAGTACCTGTCAAAAAACATTTGTCTCTACTCCTGATTTCTCCATAATCCCCCCTTTTCAGGGATATTTCAAACATTTTGAATTAAAGACTATTTGATTCGTCTATTCTATGGGATTGGATAACTCTTCGGTACGTTTATTGTTAAGTTATGTGCTATTGTCTGTCTTATGGGTGTGTTATCATAAAAATCGTGATAACAATACTCAGAAAATAACAAAACGACAGGAATTTTTGTTCCTACCGTAAGAGTAATATGATATGAAAAAGCCGCATAAATACTGGTTTTATACGGCTTTCTATGTGAATGGGTTATAAAAAAGATGTCCTTCCCTATTTGTTGTATAGATTTGAACTCTTGCGGTAATCAAACGAAATATATATCTCTGAAAATTTCAATTAATCTTTTCATCATTTCTATGGTCATTCCTCTTAAAGAAGGAATGTGAATAAAAACGCTATAGGGATTCTTCTTTAGCATACGCTCCTGTTTGATCAACTAACTGAAAAGAAGTTTTATGCATACCTTTAAAGGCAGTAAATAGAATCTTCATTTATTTTTCTTTGCAGTATTAAGTGATGCGATTAACATTCTTTTAATTTCCCCGGCAAGTGAAAGTAATTCGTCGAATTTATACTCGATTAAATTTGTCCTCTTTAAAAGAGTAAGCCAATAAATACTCTCACCTGTTTCTTTTAGGGAAATGTGGAGTTTGGATATAAAATCAACTTTGCTGTTTCCGTAAATTGCTTCATTGATGTTCGCACCGATGCTTGTAGCGGAACGAAGCAGTTGTTTTGCAATAGTTGTGTCTTTCCTGGTTTTAGAGAATTCTTCGTAAAATACAACGATTTGTGTCGCAAAGTCCAAAGATTTTTCGAGTAATGGACTGTTCATCAGCATCACCTTAAGCCAAATTATATCACAAATCGTCATTACAATCAATGCTTTGCGGAGCAAAGTTGAACCAAAAAGAAACGACAATCTTCTATCGAAAATTGTCGTTTCTTTTTAGCGGAAGCGGTGGGATTCGAACCCACGAGCCCGTAAGGACTACCGCATTTCGAGTGCGGCCCGTTATGACCACTTCGATACGCTTCCATTTAATAATGATTCAATTCTCAGAGCCAGTACCGTGATCTCGAGGGGAAGCCCGTTATGATCACTTCGACACTTGTCCGTACACTGCGCAGGCGTTAAAATCCGCCGCAATGCTTTCCTCATTATACGGCAAGCCATCGCTCTTGTCAAGCGATTTTTTTAGCGCATTCTATAAAGCGTTGCTATGTCTTGCACTCTTCTAAACCTGTTATGCATTGCCTATTTCAGTAAATATATGGAATCACAGTCAAATTTCTGTACTCCAAACGTCAACCGCACATTCGAAGAAAACCCCGTATTTGCGCCAAATCTCTATATCAGAATTTTATGTTTTTATGCTGAATCAATGCGATGCGAAAAAAAGCATTGGAAAACATTACATTTGCAATGCATCTGAAATGTATGTAATAATCGATACATCCCTTGAGGGAAATCAAAATGGGAGGTTTTCGTATGAAGAAGTTTTGTACTCTTTTCATAGCGGCTTTCTTGATCGTTTCCTTGTATGTTCCTTCAGTTTCAGCAGCATCGAATGCTCTATCCCACACGGTTGTAAAGGGAGACACCATGTGGAAACTGGCAGTCAAATATCAGGTAGGAGTCAGTGAGATCATAAACGCAAATCCTCAGATTTCCAATCCGGATTTAATTTATCCGGGGCAGATTTTGACCATCCCCCTGTACGACACCACGGTAACAGATTTCGAAAACGAAGTCATCCGTCTGGTAAATGAAATCCGCCGGAAAAATGGCTTAAAAGAACTATCTGCAAATTGGGAGCTCTCCAGAGTCGCGCGGTTTAAGTCGCAGGACATGTTGGAAAACAAATATTTTGCTCACAACAGCCCCATTTACGGAACGCCATTTCAGATGATAAAGAACTTTGGTATCTCCTATAAAACTGCCGGCGAAAATATCGCTAAGGGATATAAAACGCCTCAGGCGGTCGTGGACGGTTGGATGAACTCCAGCGGCCATCGCGCCAATATTTTGAATGCATCCTATACGCAGATCGGCGTGGGATATGTGGCCAATGGAAACTATTGGACCCAAATGTTTATTGGATAATTCCCATTTGCAAAGTCTGGTTGAGAAAGTCCTCTAAGGTATGCTGTAACGGGAGTGCCGCAAAATAACTGGCTTACAGTTAAGGAACGGCACTCCCGTTTGCGGTATGCATGTGTATGCTTTTTAGTCTATTTCCATAAATGAAATCTATAAAGGCGAGGATTTTACACCCTCGCCCCCTCTCTCTTTTGATCAAGCGCCAGCAATTCGGTCCTGACGCCCTTCCCCCATAGGCTATGCAATCCACCTCGGCCATTCGGTCGCGTCCGACCTTCCAAAAATGCACGCTGCCGAACGAATTGTGTCGCCATCCTTTGCTCTGTACACCCATCACGGTCACAACTATACAAGTCTAGAGTACTCCTTACCGAATATACACGGAATTTGAATAATAAACCTTCGTCGTCGATGTACCGCCCGCCAATCCGTATACAGTAAACTCGAACCGATAGGTCCGTCCTGAGGTGGCGGTCTGGTTGTTGTACTCCTTGGTAAAACTATCGCATCCCGTAAAATACGCCTGCGTATAGACTCTTTCCGTCGTCCAAGTGCCATCTGTGTCCTTGTACTGCAGCTTCGCATATTTGAGTCCAGCGAGTGCCGCCGGCTTCACATCGTCGCGGATCGCAACATAGATGCTGCCCGAGATTTTGCCCGCGCTCGGACACGAGGCGATGGCAGCATAGGTGGAAAAAATTGAAGATGAATACGGCTCGATGGCAGACTCGTCCGCCCTGACCGTCATAAAGCAAGAGACAAGTAAGATGAGACATAATGTTACCGATGCCGCCCTCTTGTGCAAACCCCTCAACCTCCTAAAATTCTCCAATATAGGATAAAAACTCTTTGACAGCCTCTCTGGAGGCGATGGACTGCAGGATATAATGGTTGGTGCCCACGCGCCACTGGCATTTAGTCAAATCTCCGTCACTACAGAGCAAAAACTCAATGCCGTTGCTCTCAAAGACCTCCACTTCCTCGCTGTCAACCTCGATTCCCCAGTGAATCGTCCGATTATCTTTTGGGATGCTAATATGGATTGTCATCGACTCCTGATCCACATTGGAGTAGGAGACAGTGAGCATCACGCCCCAGTCTAACTCCAACGACTCGGACACCCCATTGTAGCGATAGCCATCCGGAAGTGTCTTAGGGATGGCCAGGAAAGCCATCGGATCCTCCGCACAACTGTCCCAATCATCATAGACAACCGGCGTTTGAGTGTTGGATATCTGTTGGGTCAGCAAAATTCCATCCACTATCTCCTGCATAACCCTGAAGATCGAGTCCCCTGTAGCCTCATGACCCCCAACGCGAACCGCCGCCGCTAGAAACAATAGCACCGCCGCGACCTTGCCCGCGGACATAGCCACAGCTCTCCAAGGCTTCTTTCGTCTGGGAAGCCACCAGCCATTGGTGCGCAGCCGGTCAAGCTGCTCCACATCACACGCAGAGGGTCTATGCTCCGCCGTCTTCTCCAGGGATTCCAGTTCTTTTAAAAAGTCATCGGAGTCCAGTCCACTCTGCCGTTGGGACATGCTCAGGGCGCGTTGACACTGAAAGATCAACTCCTGATCCTGCCTATCTGGCGCTTTGCTGAGCTCCCGGACTAAAAGCTCTTCCGCCCTCTGCCTAAGCTCCTCCCCTGTGCCATTTTGCATCCCCGCCATATCATCACATCCTTAAACGAACGGATCGATTTGGTCTCTCCTTCTGTTCCTCCCAGTGATAAAATAAAAGCCGCGCGGCCTTTATAGACAAACTATACCATATTTTGCAGATTACAGCAATTGACAATCTATATGAAGAATCCCCGAAAATTTCCTTTATTTTTTCGGGGCAAATTTACAATAAAATGAAATTGTCAGAAAATTCTATTTCCACAGCGCCTTCATCTTGTCCTGTAGACGCTTGCGGACCGCCTCCGTGTCTTCCTGTAGCATCTGAACCCCTTCTTTCGCAAGGTCAAACAGCTGGCCCGCCCGGATATCTTCCGGAAATTGGCGTCGTGGGAACTCTATCATCTCCCTCGTTTCTCGATTCTCACAGATCACAAGATCGCCTTCAATTCGATCGATGGTATACATGAAGAAGCAACTCCTTTTAAAGTTAGTCTCTCTATTCCTGAGGATTACAAGTTCCGCAGGGCTCATAGCCTTTCTCCTTGGCCTCCTCCAATGACATTGGAATTTTACTATTCTTTAGGCTCGAACAAGTTTCACGGTGATATTTCTTGCCGGTTTCCGTCACATAGACCTTTCCCTCCTGGACATAGGACTCGGAAGGCAGACCCCCATTTCCATCGATGTCGGTCTGCTTCCAACGGATCTGATATTCCTGTCCATCCGCGGTGATCACGATGGTTCCCAGCTGATCCGTCCGGTATGTATGCTCCGGCTCCATCCGCTCCAACACGGATTTTGCGGGGTGCCCGTAGGAGTTATCTTTTCCAACGCTGATAACACAGTCCCTAGGCGCAACCGCCTGCAAAAAGGCGGCGCTGCTGCTCGTCTCGCTGCCGTGATGAGCGACCTTCAGGACATCAGCCCACAGCGGGAGCCCCGAATCCAACATTCTCTCCTCTGCATCCTGCTCCGCATCGCCAGTGAATACAAAATGGAGCTCCCCATAGGTCATTCGGATGACGATGGAAGAGGAATTGAGATTCTCTTCCTCCTCGCCAGTGGACAGCACTTGGAAGGAGCCTTCGCCAAATGTAAAGACATCCCCTATCCCCGGGGCCGTGATGGAGAGCCCTTTCTCCGCGGCGGCATCTAAAACAGATTCAAATGTCACGGTCTGCGTCATAACCTTTGGCATCATCAACTCTTCTATGGGAAAGGCCCGGATCACATCATCCAGCCCTCCGATATGATCCTCATGGGGATGTGTCCCGATCACATAGCGCAAATCCTCGACGCCCTGATCCCACAAATATTGGACAATCCCCTCCCCGTCGGCGTTATTCCCCGCATCGATGAGCATTGCCTCGTTGGACGCCGTTGTGATAAGGATGCAATCCGCCTGACCCACGTCCAAAAACTGAATGGTCAAAATCTCCAGGCCACCCATCGTCTGTGTAGAGATTGACTCTTGTTCCCATTCCTCATTCTGCCCGCTGCCTGTGGGCTCCAGCGTCTCCCCGGATTTCGCCCCGCAGCCGCTGAGAAGGAAAAGATAACAGCAAAACCCTAAAACGAAGAGACTCGGCCTCCTGTATCGCATTCTCATCCGTATGTCCCCCTCCCAAATCGATGAAAATCTTGACACTGCCGCCTACTCATGCTACAGTATACGAAGCAAAAATCCATACCCGAACAAGGAGGTTCTCCCCATGTCCCATGTAACGTTTGCATCCATACAGAATAATCCTGAGATCCGAACCTATATTAAAAGAGCCGATGAAACGCTGATTACTCTCGGTTACACAGAGCATTCCTTCGCTCATGTAACAAAAACCGCGCAGACAGCCCGCGAAATTCTGGAAGCGCTCCACTGTGAACCTCGCCTTTTGGAGTTGGCACAGATCGCCGGCTTTATGCATGACATCGGAAATGTGGTCAACCGGGTGGATCACGCACAGAGCGGGGCTATCATGGCCTTCCGCATCCTGGACAAATTGGGAATGCCGGCGGATGAGGTGGCCACCATCGTAACAGCCATCGGCAACCACGACGAAGGGACGGCGGTACCTGTCAACGCCGTGGCCGCGGCGCTGATCCTGGCAGACAAAAGCGATGTTCGCCGCTCCCGCGTTCGAAACCAGGACATTACCTCCTTTGATATCCACGACCGGGTCAACTACTCCGTCGTAGATTCCAGCCTTCATCTGGAACCTGAGGATAAGACCATCACGCTCTCCATCACAATTGATACGGAGATCTGCGCGGTCATGAATTATTTTGAAATCTTCCTTGGCCGCATGGTCCTCTGCCGCCGGGCCGCCAACTACCTCGGCTTAACCTTTAAGCTGGATATCAATGGACAGACACTCCTATAGAGAAAACAACGCTTTAAGAGCCTCCTCCGCCCGGATGGTATCCTGCTTCCCTTGTTCATACAGCCGATTGAGATTCTCCGTGTTTTTCTCAAATCGTCCAATGGTAACGGGAGTATGGGGTGCGATCACCAGGGCGGTCCCCTCCCGCTCCAGCTGCTGAATATAGTCCAGCGTGTCATTGTAGACTTGGTGCCGGACGTTCATGGCCTCTATTATAGCGGGATATTGGCGCAGCGCGCGGGCATAGATCCGCTGATGCTTCTGTGGTTTTTTTCTGTAGTCGCGGTGTTGCGTCAGAACGACGACCAATCGGTCACAGCCATCTGCCAAAGCCTTTCGGACAGGAATCGGATCCGCCGTCCCGCCATCCAGATACTGGCCGCCCTTATATTCCACCACATGAGAAAAAAACGGAAGAGCGGAGGACGCACGAAACACAGTAGAATCATGGTCCATATCCCTCTTATCGAAGTACACGGGCTGGCCCGTTCTCACATCCGTAACCCCCACCACGTACTCACAGGGCGACGCCAGCAGCGCGTCATAGTCGTAGAGGTCCAGCTTGTGGGGAATCTCGTCGAAGATAAAATCCATCCCGAACATAGAACCGGTTTTAAGATAATTGGAAACGCTGACATAGCGCGCGTCGCCAATGTAGTCCATAATAATCCGATATCCCCGCCCGGTCTGCCGGGATACGTAGGATAAGCCATTACACGCGCCAGCGGAGACGCCGATTACATAGTCCGGCATGATGGAAAGCTCCAACAACCTGTCCAGCACCCCTACCGTGTAGATTCCACGCATACCGCCGCCTTCTAATACCAGTCCAATTTTCTCAGCCATCTTGCCCTCTCCTTTGACCCAATATTCAAACATGTGTGCGATGTTTTTTGTTTGGATTGTACCATCATCCCGGGCATTTGTCAAATTGCGAAAAAAAAGACTCCGAGCCATCGTCTCAGAGTCTTTCCCTTTATCCATTATCTAGCCGCCGCCAAAGCTTCTAATTCGCGGAGCGTGGCAATGGCTCGGGCTCCGTCCTCTTCCAGATTGTCCGTGCCTCCTTCGATGCTCATGCGGCCGTCGTATCCCATATCCGCAAGGGCCCGAAAGAACTCTTCCAGCAGAGGATCCTTTTCCAGGGGGTACCGGCGGCCCTCCCGCGTTGCGATATGGGTGTGGGCTAACTCGCCAACTCTGCGAATATTGTTCATGCTTTCTCCCTCTTTAAACATGTGGAAACCGTCCGCCAACACCTTCACATTGGGGCGATGGATCCACGCAGCCAGCATCGCCGCCTCCCCCACAGACGTAATCATATTGGTCTCGCTTTGATTCAGGGGTTCGATGGCAATGGTGATTCCGTGCGGCTCTGCCACCTCGCCCATAATCTGGGTTATCTCGGCCAATTGCCTACATCCCTCGGCAAAATCCATTCCTTCCGGGCAGGACCGCGCTTTGCCACTTCCAAAGACCACCAGCGGCGCTCGAAAGGCCTCCACTCTCGCAAACAAAGCGTCCAAGTAGCGGCGAAGCCTGTCGTCATCCCGCGCACCCAAAAGCGAAAAATCGCCGGGAAATAAACCATTAAAGCATTCGACGTGAATCGAAGACTGTTCCGCCGCCGCCTTCGCTCTCTCGAATTCCTCTTCCGTCATGGACGCCAGACCCGCCGCGTAACATTCGATATAGGCAAATCCCAGCCGCTGTGCAACCTCGATGTTATCCACATCGGTACATAATCCAAACCGCATCCTGTACTCCTCCTATTCCGCTAGATCAAATTACTGCAAGTATAGCACATTCAGCGGCTTCATGCATGGCTGGAGAAAAAAACGGGAACAAGATCCATTGAAAATCTTTGTTTCTGACAAAATCCGTTGTTTTTCACCGGGCCTTTCTCTGGATTTCATCCAGGACCTGGTTGACAAAGGTCTCCACTGCGCAGCTTCCCTGCTCTCCTTTCTCCCGGCTTCGAACGGAAACCGTCCTTTCCGATTCCTCCCTCTCCCCCACGATGAGCATGTAGGGAATCCGGTGAAATCGGGCGTCACGGATTTTATACCCAATCTTTTCATCCCGCCCATCCAGTTCCGCGCGAATACCCGCGGCCTTCAGGGCATTGTATACGTCTTTTCCATAGTCCTGGAACCGGTCAGAAATAGGCAATACCACCGCCTGGACAGGCGCCAGCCATGTGGGGAATTTACCTGCGAAATGTTCCGTTAAGATTCCGATAAACCGTTCAATGGAGCCAAATACAACCCGATGAATCATAATGGGGCGGTGTCTTTCGCCGTCTGCGCCGGTATATTCCGCCTCAAATCTCAGGGGAAGCTGGAAATCCAGCTGAATCGTTCCGCATTGCCAAGTCCTTCCCAGGGAATCCTCCAGGTGGAAATCGATCTTGGGTCCATAGAAAGCGCCGTCGCCCTCATTGATGCTGTAGGATATTCCCAGTTCATCTAGAGCTTTTTTCAAGCCGTTCGTCGCCAGCTCCCAGTCCTCATCGCTTCCAATGCTGTTGTCGGGCCTGGTTGAGAGTTCGACATGGTAGGAAAATCCAAACGTGCTATAAACCTCATCGATCAGCCGGACGACACCCTTGATCTCATCTGTAATTTGTTCTGGCGTCATAAAGATATGGGCGTCGTCCTGCGTGAAACAGCGGACCCTCATCAAGCCGTGGAGCGCTCCCGACTTCTCATGGCGGTGAACGAGACCCAATTCTCCCATCCGAAGGGGCAGATCCCGGTAGGAATGGCCGCTGGATTTGTAAACCAGCATTCCGCCCGGACAATTCATGGGCTTGATGGCAAACTCTTCGCCGTCGATGGTGGACGTGTACATGTTTTCTTTATAGTGATCCCAGTGCCCGGATGTCTCCCACAGCTGCCGGTTCAGCATGACCGGGGTGGAAATCTCAATATAACCTTCCCGCTCATGGATTTTGCGCCAGTACTCGATGAGGGTATTTTTCAGAACCATTCCTTTGGGGAGAAAGAAGGGAAATCCCGGACCTTCTTCCATGAAAGTAAAGAGGTCCAGCTCTTTCCCTAACTTGCGGTGATCCCGGCGCTTCGCTTCCTCGATCCTTTCAAGGTATGCGGTCAATTCTTCCTTCGTGGGAAAACATGTGCCATAGATCCGGGTTAGCATCTTATTCTTCTCGTCTCCGTGCCAGTAGGCCCCCGCCACGCTGGTCAGCTTGATGGCTTTGATCACCCCTGTATTGTTAACATGGGGTCCTGCGCAGAGATCTACAAATTCCCCTTGCCTGTAAAAGCTGATCGTCTCCCCCTCCGGCAAATTCTGTGCCAGCTCCACCTTGTAGGGCTCTCCCATAGACTGCACAAGCGCAACGGCCTTCTCCTTAGGCAGCGTGAAGCGCTCTAGCGGGAGGCCTTCCTTCACGATCTTTCGCATTTCGGCTTCGATGGCGCCAAGCGCATCCTGGGTCAGCGGCGCTTCCGTGTCAAAGTCATAATAGAATCCATCCGCTATGGCCGGACCAATGGCCAATTTCGTCTGTGGATATAAGCGCTTGACCGCCTGGGCCAGAATATGGGATGCCGTGTGGCGGAAGGCGTTTCTTCCAAGCTCC
This sequence comes from Clostridiales bacterium, assembly GCA_019423265.1. The sequence goes on along the minus strand of JAHZBS010000001.1, from coordinate 3,056 downwards.
TCCTCAAAAGTTGTGATCTGTCCATCTTGCAATTGAATTTTCACTGTCCTCCACTCCTTTTCTCTATTAAAAAACACCCTTGAAAACGGTCTCATCCCGTTCTCAAGGGTGCATCCATATCAAATGCACGGTCCCACCTTGGCTTTGTCTTCAGGTTCTATCAAACCCTATTCTTTAACGCAGAAATACGATGCCGTTTCTGTCACGGCACAGCTTAGGAGTGGTCTTCACGGCGCTCGCTGCGCAAGGAAGTCTCAGCCTCTCTCCCTCTCTCTGTCCGCTGAAACGCCGCTACTCGTTCCGTCATCGCTTTTGATATAGTACCTTTAGTATAGCACAGCGGACCAAAAAAACAAGGGGAAATCAAAAAATTTTTCTGTGGGATCTAACTCTTGACATTCGCCTCAAAATATGATAACATAATGCTTGTCGCTGAGAAATAGGCAGCATCTGGGTGTAGCTCAGTTTGGTAGAGCGCTAGAATGGGGTTCTAGAGGCCGCAGGTTCGACTCCTGTCACCCAGATTATAGAGCGGCATAGGGCACTTCAATTGGGAGTGTCTTTTTTTGTTGCTGTATCTTACCCGTGACGAAAAAGGGCTGCCGCAGTTGTAGCCGCAGCAGCCCTTTACTAGCATGGGTTCCGTGAATTCCGTCAGTTCTGAGGGGTCCACTTGGAATTATTCGCTTTTACATATTCGTCCACTTGTTTCTGCGCTTCCACTTTCAGGTCTTCGATACCCGCGGCCTTCAGCTTATCGATAAACTCGTTGTAGTAGGCTTCCCAGCCGTCAACGCCTTTTGTTCCTCTCTGCAAGGTCTTCTTGTATTCCTCGATGACCGCATTGACCTGCGCTGCCGCTGTCTGAACGTTTGTGTTGTCAAATTTGAAGGACAGCAGCGGGTTGACCCACGCTTTGTCTTCCTTCTCCTTCAACACATCATAGTAGCCCTTGACATCCGCCTGGGTGACCAGGGAGAACATGCAGGTTCCCTGTGTCCACTTCATGTTGCCGTAATCCCAGTCCGCGCTTCCCTGACTGCCGTCGCCGCACAGCCAGTTTACCGTACCGTCTCCATTGTCAACCCAGTGCTCATCTTTAATTCCGTATACGTATGTCTGATATGCTTCTTTTCCATCCTCGGAGTAGAAGAGATTGATCAGCTGCATGGCGCGCTCCGGATGTTTGGACGTCTTCGGAATGGAAGTTCCCGTCGCTGTCCCAAGCACATACTCACACTCCGGCTGCGTATAGGCGGCCAGCACGTCAAATCCGGCTTTTACGGTCTCTTCCTGCGCGATCGTGTCGGTGAAGCCGTTGTGCATGTTCATAATGTATCCGTCCAAACCGTCTTTTGCAAAGTTAACCTCGATCTTTTCCAAGCTTCCGGCATCCTTGCGGATATAGCCTTCTGTGAACCATTTGGCCATATACTCATAGTTCATCTTCATCTGCTCGGACTCAAACCAATTCTTTACCGTAAAGGTATCGTCAAATTTGTCAATATAGAACGTTGAGTCGTTACTTCCGCCGCCCTGGCTGAATCCAACGGTTCCCTTTGACAAATACCAACCTTCCAGCATTTCCGGGGGATAGCCTTGACCGAGCATACCGCCGTCCTTCGCCGCCTTCAGGTACTCTTCTACCTTGTCGTAGACCTTCTGCTTGGCCTCCGCCGTGGGGATGTTGTAGTTCTCATAACAGATTTCCTGCAATTCCTCAACATACTTGTCGCCGCCAGCCAGCTCCGCAATCGCTTTGGGAATCCGGAATGCGGACCGGTTTCCAACCAGCCCCTGCCAGGCGATGACCTGATAGGTCTTGCCATCGACGAATCTGTGAATGTCCATAACGGTCTCGCCCAGAGTGCTGACGATATCCTGGCCGTACTCTGCGATCAGATCATCCAGAGCCATCAGGGCTCCCTTGTTGACTTCATCCTGCAGATTAATGGCATAACCGGTCCAAGCTACGTCGATGGCTTCCTGAGCTGCCATGGCGCGCGCCCACTTCTCCTTGTATTCACTGCCAGGGATGAGTGTCCAGTTGATGCTGGTGTTGGGAAGGTGTTCCTGCACCAGGCGGTCTACCTCGGCCCATACTTTTTTGGAGTCCTTCTGCTCCCCATTGCCCAGGTTCCAGTAATTAAGCGTAATCTCTTCCCAGGTCTCAGGCGTCGATGTGGACTGACCGTCCCCGGAGCTATTCCCTGTACTGTTGTTACTGTTGCTGCCGCTGTTGTTCTCCTCTTTCTTACAGCCAGTCAATCCCGCGCCAACGGCTAACAGCAAAGCCATCGTCAGCGCAATCCATCGTGTTGCTCTTTTCATTATGATTCCTCCTCATAATATTTATATATCTAAGCCAATCCCTCAATATAGGGGATGAACTTATGAATGAAAATAAGTTGGTTCGCCGCCCTGGGGTTACCCTTTAACGGCGCCAATGGTAAGTCCCGTGGCAAAGTACTTCTGAAAGAAGGGGAAGATCAGCAACATCGGCCCCGCCGCGATGACGCACATGGCATAGCGCAACGTCTCCGCCGGCTGCTTAAACTGCGTCGCATCCACCCCCGGTATGGGATTGCTCATCAAGCCATTTAGGTACTGGGCCTCGTTGAGAATTCGCTGCAACAGATACTGCAATGTGTACAGATTCTGATTCGTAATATAGATCATCGACGTCTGGAAATCGTTCCACTTTGCCACCAGCATCATAAAGGCCACCGTGGCAAACACCGGCTTCGACAGCGGCACCGCGATCCGGAAGAAGATCGTCAGCTCTCTCGCCCCGTCGATCTTGGCCGACTCAAACAGCGATTCCGGCAATCCCCTGAAAAAGGTCCTCACGATCAGCGTGTAGTAGGCGCCTCCCGTCAGGCTTGGCAGTATGTACACCAGGAAGTTGTCCCGCAGCCCATAGAACTGGGTATACACAATATATGTGGGGATCATGCCTCCTCCAAACAGCATGGTAAAGAATACGATGAACGTGATCACGCCCTTGTACGCGAAGTTGCTCCGCGATAACGGGTAGGCCACCATTCCCATTACGA